>NZ_JBQFWR010000014.1:0-99250 GCF_056540425.1 Ruegeria sp. AN6 | reverse complement strand
ATATGACAGATGCCCAAAGGTATTCCTCTCGGCTATCGCTCTAGCAGCTACCGTGCTGTTCTGGCTGTAAATCAATGAGTCTGGAGCCTAGTTGGTTTCAACTACTGAAAGACACCTGGAGCTTCTGAGAAACGCAGTTGCTCTGCGATATACCTCAGGATTTGCAAATTTACCTATGAGATAACCTATCGTGGGCTGCGCTTCGCCAAAATCCGCTGCAACGTCCTGCGGTGCATGTTCAGGCGACGCGCTGTTTCCGAGACATTGCGATCACACAGCTCATACACACGCTGAATATGTTCCCATCGAACACGGTCGGCACTCATGGGGTTTTCCGGCGGCGGGGGCATTTCGTCACCCTTTGCCAACAATGCGTTGGTGATATCAGTCGCGTCGGCGGGTTTGGACAGATAATCGGTTGCGCCAATCTTGACCGCTGCGACTGCAGTGGCGATGGCTCCGTACCCGGTCAGAACCACAACCCGGCTGTCCGGGCGCTTTTCACGCAGAACTTCGACCACATCAAGCCCGTTGCCATCCTCAAGCCGCAGATCAACCACAGCATATGCGGGTGGTCGTGCGGTCGATATGGCGCGGCCCGCTGCGACAGAGCCTGCGGTCTCAACCTCGAATCCACGTTTTTCCATGGCCTTGGCCAGACGTCTCAGAAACGGCTCGTCATCATCTACCAGAAGCAGCGATTTATCGGGGCCGATTTCAAGCTGGGAACTGTCTGCCATATGTGGGTCTTTCCGCTATTTCACGCTTTTTGGCTTTAACATGAGTAATAGCAGCGCCATTCCAAAGGTCAAACCGACTGTTGCGCGTTAAATCTTGTCAAGGAAACAACCAACCTTGTCCGCCATCTGTTCGGCGGTATCATCACGCTTGAAGAATTCAAGGAAACCGTCCTCGGGCGTGACCAGGTATGTGAAAGTCGAGTGATCGACCAAGTAGTACTCATCGCTTTTGTCATGCGCTTTGTAGTAGGTTTTGTAGGCCTTGCTCGCGGCTTTGACCTGTTCGGCTGAGCCAGTCAGGGCGATCATACGTTCATGCAGGTTGAACGCGTAATCATCCAATACTTCGGGCGTATCGCGGTCAGGGTCAATTGAAATAAACAAGGGCGTCACCGACTGGCCGCGTTCGGCAAGCAGGTCAACCGCTTCGGCATTGCGGGACATGTCGAAAGGGCAGACATCGGGGCAGAACGTATATCCGAAATAGATCAACGTTGGTTCGGTGATCACATCCACGTCAGTCACCGTTTTACCATTGCTGTTGACCAACTCGAACGGTCCACCGATCGCAGCACTGCCACCTGCGATCTGGCTTGAACGGCACTGGGCAAACTTGTCATCCGAACCGCCGCGTGTCAGCAGCCACATTGCACCCAGACCAACGGCCAGTACAACAGTTGCGAGTATGGCATAAAGACGGAGCATGACGGCTATCCTGAGACGAAGGTTGTTGATCGGTTCGGTCGGCACTCCTATCAACGTTGTGGGCCGACGCAATAGGACATAATCGACAGATGACGGATTCCAACACCAGCCTTTGGCGCGGGCAAGAACGCAGCACCTGGATCAGGTTGCGGACACTGATCCTGTTGCGATGGGTGGCCATCATTGGACAGTTCACGGCAATCACAGTCGCGCAACAATACTATAATGTGCAGCTCGAGCTTGGCCTGTGTTACTTTGCCATTGGCGTTTCCGTCATGGGCAATCTGACAGCGATCCTGTTGTTCCCCGAAAACAAGCGCCTGTCCGAGTTCGAGAACTTTCTGATGGTGCTGTTCGATCTGCTGCAACTGTCGATACTGCTCTATTTGACTGGCGGGCTGAACAATCCTTTTGCGCTACTGTTGATCGGGCCGGTGACGATTTCAGCCAATGTGATGAGCACGCGTTCAACCCTGATCATCGGCAGCGTTGCGGTGATCCTGACAACATTGCTGGCACAGTTTCACCTGCCGCTGCGTACCAATCTGGGCCTTGTTTTGGATATCCCTGACATATTGTTGTTCGGAAACTGGGCCGCAATCATCATCGCCATTATATTCATCGGCGCCTATTCCCATCGTATCAGCTCAGAAGTGCAGTCGATGTCCGAGGCGCTGTCGGCCACGCATATGGCACTGGCGCGCGAGCAAAAGCTCACCGATCTTGGCGGCGTCGTCGCAGCCGCTGCGCATGAGTTGGGGACACCTTTGGCCACGATCAAGCTGGCCAGTTCAGAGTTGATCGAAGAGCTGGACGATCGCCCCGAACTGAAAGAAGACGCGGCTTTGATCCGTGAGCAGGCCGACCGTTGCCGCGATATATTGCGTGACATGGGACGGGCCGGAAAAGATGACCTTCACCTCCGGCAGGCCCCTTTGTCGACGGTGATCCACGAATCTGCAGAACCGCATATCAACCGGGGCAAGCAAGTGCATTTCGAAGAGAAGCCGGTAGCCGATGGCGATGTTCAGCAACCCTCAATTCTGCGCAAGCCCGAGATCATTCACGGATTGCGCAATTTAATCCAGAATGCTGTGGATTTTGCACGGGCAAATGTCTGGATCGAGGCTGAATGGACCTCGGATCAGATCAGTGTTTCGATAATGGATGACGGTCGCGGATATCCCTCACACATTATCGGACGAATTGGCGATCCGTTCATGCGCCGCCGCCGGGCCGACCGCAGCAGCCGGCCCGAATATGAAGGCATGGGGCTTGGATTGTTCATTGCCAAAACCCTGCTCGAGCGCAGTGGCGCCGAGCTTTACTTTGCTAATGGCGCAGACCCGTATCAAACTTTGACAGATCAGCAGGAACGCAAAGGGGCAATCGTCAAGGTAATCTGGCCGCGCAAACTGATTGATGCGCAAACAGGCGACACGCCAGTCCCCTCGGGCGCAAACCAACCCTTCCAGATCTAAGTTAAGATCCCGTTAACTATTGCCCTTCATACAGGCTCGGGTTGTTTTGACAGGGGCGTTCAATAATGGTCGACTGGATCATTCTGGCCGCTATCAGCATGGTATCGGCCTGTTTTGCCATATTGTGGTTGTTGCCTCGGCACCAGAAATCGTTTGTAGATTACGGGCTGTCGTCGCCCGGATCGCTATTTGATGTGGTTTTCCTTTTCGATGGGGACAGGTTGATCAGCCACTCTGATATCGCATTGGCCGGATATGAGTCCGTCACCAACTGGTCCGATCTGCACAGGCTGCTTCAGCGTGACTATCCCTCTTTCCCGGAAACACCCGAACTCGTTCGGGCTCGGGGCCATCTGGTTGTATCCGCAATTGATTGCACAGTTGACCGCGAAGTCCCATGTGAATGGATAGATGGAGTGATCCGCGTCCAGTTGCGCGATCTGAAGGGCGCTGTATCGGAAAAGCGCGCCGACCCGAATGACCCGACCCGTTTAGCGATGGATCAAGCACCTTACCCGGTATGGCTGTCGGGCGAATGCAACACGGTGCGTTGGTGTAACGCGGCATATGTTTCTCTGGCTCGGAAAATCTCGGGGCCGGATGCGGATTTGACCAAACCGGTTTTTCCAATGCTTTCAGACGAGGCGCAACTGGGCCGGAGATCCCGTGTCTCGGTTCAGATCAATGACAGTGAATCCAGATTGTGGTTTGATCTGACCCGTGTTGCCCAAGACCAGGGTCAGTTGTGTTATGCCGTCGATATCAACGCGATTGTTGAGGCGGAATCCGTACAGCGCAAATTCGTTCAGACAATGACCAAAACCTTTGCCCAACTTTCAATTGGCCTGGCTATTTTTGACCGTAACAGCCAGTTGGCTTTGTTTAATCCTGCACTGATTGATCTGACCTCACTGCCGCCGGATTTTCTGAGCCTTCGCCCAAGTCTGTCCAGCTTTTTTGACCGGTTGCGCGATCAGCATATGATGCCAGAGCCCAAAAACTACCGAAGCTGGCGGCGTCAGATGAATGATCTGCTGGAGGCGGCCCAGGATGGGAACTACCAGGAAACGTGGTCATTACCTTCAGGCTCGGTCTATTCCGTCAGTGGACGACCGCACCCGGACGGTGCTGTGGCCTTTCTGTTCGAAGATATCACCGCCGAAATTACGTTGACGCGCAGGTTCCGTGCTGAGATGGATTTGATGCAGTCCATTCTGGACAAGCTTGCTGATGCGATCGCTGTCTTTTCGGATGACGGGACGCTGGCAACGACGAACTATGCCTACCAGTTGATGTGGGGTGACAGCGGCGAGGTCGGGTTTGAGCCTACTACAGTTCTTGAAATCACCCGCCAGTGGCAGGAACATTGCGCCGCCACTCCAATCCTTGGCGAGATCCGGGAATTTGTAACCACGCGCGAGAACCGGGCCGAATGGTCAGGCGAACTGACCCTAAAGTCGGGTAGTACAATGACCTGCACAGTCAGTCCCATGCAAAACGGGGCAACCATCGTTCGCTTCACCTCAGACAGTGCCGTTGAAAACATCGCGCAGCAGCAAAAAATCAGCGCCTGAACCGGTTGCGGCCAACCCGACGTAGGTTCATTGTGGCGCCATGAATGCGCCGCTGAAATTGACTCTCGAATCCCCTCAGGACACTGCGGAAATCGCCACCCGATTGGGGGGTGCATTGCAACCGGGCGACACCATCCTGCTTGAAGGTTCGATCGGCAGCGGCAAAACCCATTTCGCACGCGCTCTGATCCAGTCGACGCTGATGAAGCCTGAGGATGTACCCTCACCAACTTACACTCTGGTTCAGGTCTATGAGACGCGGATCGGGGACATTTGGCACTCTGATCTCTATCGGCTTGCATCCGTGGAAGAGATTGAAGAGTTGGGACTGGTCGACGCGTTTGACAGCAGCATCTGCCTGATCGAGTGGCCCGAAAAACTGGGTCCGTTGACCCCACAATCGGCCTTGCATGTTCGCTTCTCAACCGACCCCGATGATCAGGACACTCGGCATGTTTCACTCACATGGTCGGACCCGAAATGGAACGCCAAACTAAAGAGGACCCAATGACAAACCGGGCCATTTTGGCAGAAGCATTGATCGCGCAGACCCCATGGAGCGGTGCGCAACATGCACCCTTGGCCGGCGATGCCTCGAACCGCCGGTACGAGCGCTTGACCGATCCCGCCACTGGCCGCACAGCGGTTCTAATGGACGCCCCACCCGACAAAGGTGAGTCGGTCGAACCTTTCGTGCGCATGTCGGAGTATTTGCGTTCAATCGGGCTGAGTGCACCAGAAATTTATGCAGAGGACAGCGAATTCGGATTTCTGCTGCTCGAAGATTTGGGCGACGCTCTGTTTGCCCGCGTCTTGCGAGACGATCCAACGCTTGAACGCACCCTGTATGACGTGGCAACCGATGTTCTGGTCCATCTTCACGCGGCCCACACTCTTTCGCTCGACAGCTATGATCCTGCTCTGATGACTGAGCTTGCGGCGCTTTCTTTCACCAAATACGCTCAAGGCATTCAAGGGTCACATGATGAAGAGGCGCGCGCGCGGTTCGAGCTTCGCTTTGCCGATATCCTGCACCGCGAAACCGGCGGGACACGGGTTGTTGTACAACGCGATTATCACGCAGAGAATCTGATCTGGCTGCCTGATCGAGACGGCCTGGCGCGCGTAGGACTGCTGGATTTCCAAAGCGCGATGTTAGGGCACCCGGCCTATGATTTGATGTCGCTGCTGCAGGATGTGCGCCGGACTGTACCTGTTGGCATCGAGATGCGGATGATCGACCGTTATATCACTGCAACCGGTGTTGACGGGCACGATTTCCGTACCGCTTATGCGGTTCTGGGCGCACAGCGCAACCTGCGTATTCTGGGTGGATTTGCGCGGCTGGCAATAGATTATGGTAAACCACATTACGTAGACCTGATCCCCGCTGCCTGGGCCCATTTGATGCGCGATCTGGAGCATCCGGCGCTGGTTCCCGTGGCGGGTCTTTTGCGCAGCGCCCTGCCCGAACCAAGCCCGGAGAACCTTGCAAAGCTGAGGTCGCAATGACCGCTACGCCCCAAGCTGCAATGCTGTTTGCTGCCGGTTTCGGCACCCGTATGGGGGCCTTGACCAAAGACCGACCAAAGCCATTGATCAAGGTCTCCGGGCGACCTTTGATCGACCATGCGTTGGATTTGGTCGATGCGCTGAGACCATTACGTGTTGTCGCCAACCTGCATTATCGCGCCGACCAGATTGCCGATCATCTGGCGGGCCACGACGTGGCGCTGTCGCTCGAAGAGCCGCGCATTCTGGACACCGGTGGCGGGTTGCGCGCAGCGTTGCCGCTGCTTGGTCCCGAGCCGGTCTTCACCTTGAATAGCGATGCGATCTGGGCCGGACCAAACCCGCTGAAATTGCTCAGGGACCACTGGGATCCAGATGAAATGGATGCGCTTCTAATGTGCATTCCGATCGGACAGGCCCTTGGTCATGCCGGTCCGGGTGATTTTACTCAGGACAGCACCGGGCGGATCACCCGAGGCGCAGGTCTGATATATGGCGGGGCTCAGATAATCAAAACCAATGGGCTGCATGACATCCATGAGGACGTTTTTTCCTTGAACGTGTTGTGGGATCAGATGCTGCAGCATAATCGCCTATTTGCGCTGTCCTACCCCGGTCGATGGTGCGATGTGGGGCATCCCGAAGGTATTGATCTGGCCGAGGGGCTGATTGCCGATGTTTGAGCCCAGCGCCCTGCCCCGGGTGTTCGCCGTGCCTCCGGGCGCGGATTTCCCGAAGGTGTTGGTAGACGGCTTGCGTCAACGGTTTGATGGTCGGCCGCCGGATGCTCTGGCGCGGGTTCAACTGGTGATCAACACCCGCCGCATGGCACGCAGGGTACGTGATCTTTTTGATCAAGGACCGCCCTGCTTACTCCCGCGGTTGTCTTTGGTCACCGACCTGGGCGAAAGCGCGGATCTCGCTCAGATCCCGCCCGCAATTCCACCCTTACGTCGCAGGCTGGAATTGACGCAGCTGATTGCCAAATTGCTGGATCAACAACCCGATCTGGCCGCGCGGTCTTCGCTTTTTGATCTGTCCGACAGCCTTGCCGCGCTGATTGACGAGATGCAGGGCGAAGGCGTCTTACCCGAGGCGATCAGGCAACTGGATGTCAGCGACATGTCCGGTCATTGGGCCCGGGCACAAGCCTTTATCGGCATCGCAGATCAGTTCATGGAGTCTGGCGCAGATACGCTTGACGCGCAGGCCCGGCAACGCCGCGTGGTCGAAAACCTGATCGCGCGCTGGCAGATCTCGCCGCCTGCACATCCGGTCATATTGGCGGGCTCTACAGGGTCACGCGGAACCACCTTAATGCTGATGCAGGCCGTCGCACGCCTGCCGCAAGGGGCGCTGGTGTTGCCAGGCTATGATTTCGATCAGCCCGAGCATGTCTGGCAAAATCTGGATGACGCCCTGACCTCCGAGGATCATCCGCAATATCGATTCCGCAAACTAATGCTCGGGCTTGGGCTTGGTCCCGATCAGATTCAGCCTTGGACCCCGGATCAGGCGCCCTCACCTGCGCGTAACAAGCTGATCTCACTTGCCTTGCGCCCTGCCCCGGTGACTGACGCCTGGATGACCGAGGGTCCTCACCTAGCTGATCTGAATGGTGCAACTAAGGATGTCACGCTGATCGAAGCGTCTTCTCCTCGGGCTGAGGCTTTAGCCATTGCGCTGCGCCTTCGTCAGGCCGCCGAGACCGGGCAAACCGCCGCGCTCATAACGCCTGACCGGATGTTGACACGTCAGGTCAGCGCCGCGTTGGACCGGTGGAAAATCCTGCCCGACGACAGCGCGGGCCTGCCGCTACAATTGTCTCCGCCCGGGCGGTTTCTGCGCCATGTCGCTGGGTTGTTCGCGCGCCGTCTGGATGGTGAGGCATTGCTGACACTGCTCAAGCATCCACTTTGCCATGATGGCGGCGACCGGGGCGCCCATCTGCTGCACACCCGCGATCTGGAACTCGACCTGCGCCGCCATGGCCCGCCCTTTCCCGACAGTGTGAGCCTGACAGCCTTTGCCATTCGCAACGAAGCGCCCGAGGACTGGGTTCGCTGGGTGATCGATGCGTTCTGCGATCAATACCGGCCACAGGAGCAACCGCTGTCAGACTGGGTCGCGCAACTTCGCACACTGGCCGAAACAATCTCGGCGGGTGCCAGCGGTGAACCGGGTACATTGTGGGACAAGAATGCCGGCCAAAAGGCGCTTGCGGTAATGGCGGCACTGGAGGGCGAGGCACACCACGGTGGCGCGATGACCGCCCATGATTTCGCTGACCTTCTGGGCGCGTTATTGGCGGGTGAGGAGGTTCGCGACCGCGATGCGCCCCACCCGCATCTGATGATCTGGGGCACACTTGAAGCGCGCGTACAGGGCGCAGATCTTTTGATACTGGGCGGCCTGAACGAAGGCAGCTGGCCTGAGTCTGCGGCACCCGATCCCTGGTTGAACCGACAGATGCGCAACGAAGCGGGGCTTTTGCTGCCCGAGCGCCGGATCGGTTTATCCGCGCATGACTTCCAACAAGCCATAGGTGCACCGGAGGTGGTTCTGACCCGCGCGGCCCGCTCGGATGACGCGGAAACCGTACCCTCTCGCTGGCTGAACCGCATGACCAACCTTTTGCAGGGCTTACCTGAACAAGGTGGAACCGATGCTTTGGCGGCAATGCGCGCGCGTGGCCAAAATTGGCTGGATTGGGCAGAAACTCTGGAACAAGCGCCCCGAATTGCTGCGGCTCACCGACCGTCACCACGTCCACCCGTCGCAGCACGTCCGCGACGGTTATCGGTGACCGAGATCAAGCGTCTGATCCGCGATCCCTACGCCATCTACGCCCGACATGTTTTGCGCCTGAAGCCTCTGGACCCGTTAGTGCAGGCCCCGGACGCTCTGTTACGTGGCATCGTCATCCACGAGGTACTGGAACAGTTCGTGCGCGACAGTGTTCTGGATCCGGCGTTGCTGAGCCGTGAAAACTTCCTGAAACGGGCCGAAGCCCTGCTGCTGCAACACGTTGCATGGCCAACAGCGCGAAAGCTGTGGTTGGCACGGCTAGAGCGGATCACCGACAGTTTTCTATCCGCCGAGATTCACCGCCGCACCGATGGTGGGCCGGTGGCCTTTGAAGTTGGATTGCGTCTAGCGCTGGCCCCGTTGGACTTCACCATTGCCGGACGCGCCGATCGGATCGATCGAAGCGGGCAAGGGACTTTGCGGATCATCGACTACAAAACCGGCACCCCGCCAACGGAAAGCCAGCAGGCGAAATTCGACAAACAACTGCTGATCGAAGCCGCAATGGCCGAGCAAGGCGGTATCGAAGGATTCGATCCGCTTCCCGTTGCGCAGGCGATTTTCATCGGTATGGGCGGCACCTATAAAGAGGTACTCGCGCCCTTGCAGAAAGAGCCGACCGACAAGGTGCTGGCCGAACTAAAAGAGCTCATTTCTGCCTATTTAGAGCCTGATCAGGGGTTTTCGTCACGCCGAATGCTGCACAAGGACACAGATGTCGGAGATTATGATCATCTCGCCCGGTTCGGAGAGTGGGATCGGTCGGCAGAAACCGCCCCGGAGGACCTGACATGAGCGCCCGCAACGACGCAACAGAACGACAGGTTCAGGCCGCGCGCCCAGACGCGTCGACCTGGCTGGCGGCGAATGCGGGCTCGGGCAAGACCCGGGTGCTGACCGACCGGGTGGCGCGGCTGTTGCTGGATGGCGTGCAGCCGCAGCATATCCTGTGCCTGACCTATACCAAGGCCGCTGCAAGTGAGATGCAGAACCGGTTGTTCAAGCGTCTTGGCAAATGGGCGATGCTGGGCAACAGCGCCCTTCAGGAAGAACTGGTAGAACTCGGTGTTCTGGGTGTGATCGACCCCAACCGTTTGGCACAGGCGCGCACCTTGTTTGCCCGCGCCATCGAAACACCTGGCGGCTTGAAGATCCAAACGATCCACTCCTTCTGCGCCTCTTTGCTTCGACGCTTCCCGCTTGAGGCTGGGGTCAGCCCGCAGTTCGCCGAAATGGAAGATCGGGCCGCCGCCCTGCTGCGCGAAGAGATTATTGAGGATTTTGCCGAAGGTCATCAGGCCGCACTGGTCGAGGATGTGGCCCGTTTTGTGACAGATACCGGCTTTGACAAACTAACCACCGCCGTCGCGCAGAGGCGAAACCAGTTTGAGGAAGTTCTGCACTGGCCGGACTTATTGCAACGTTTTGATCTGCCACAAGGATTTGATGAACAAGCCTTGCTGCAAAGCGTATTTCTGGGTGGAGAAGTCGACCTGATCCAGTCCATCTTACCTGCCCTGAAAGAGAGCGGCGGAAACAACGCCAAAGCTGCTGACAAGCTTATGGGCTTTGTCGATGCGCGGCTGAGCGACCTCGCGGTGCTGGAAAGCGTATTGCTTACAGGCAAGGCCGCAAAAGAACCGTTTACGGCCAAGGTCAACAGTTTCCCCACCAAGGCGCTACGCGAAGGGGTGTTGGCCGACCGGATGCCCCAGATTGAGGCCCTCATGTTGCGGGTAGAGGCCGCGCGGGAACAGAGGCTGGCGTTGATTGCTGCTCAGAAAACCCATGTTTTACATCGCTTTTCTGCAGCTTTCCTGCCTGAATACGAGCGGCGAAAACAGCTGCGGGGTTGGCTGGATTTTGATGATCTGATCCTGCGCGCTCGGCAGGTGTTAAATGACCCGGCGGTGGCGGAATGGGTGCTGTATCGGCTGGACGGTGGTATCGACCACATTCTGGTGGACGAGGCGCAGGACACCAGTCCAGATCAGTGGGATGTGATCGAGAAACTGGCGCAGGAATTCACCAGCGGGGAAGGGGCCCGATCCGGGGTTGAGCGCACGATCTTTGTAGTCGGAGACAAGAAGCAATCGATCTATTCCTTTCAGGGCGCCGACCCGCAGGCCTTTGACCGGATGCAGGCCGAATTTGGGCGAAAGCTGCAAGAATCAGGCTCTAAACTGTGTGATTCAACGCTAGAATATTCGTTCCGTTCATCCAGTGCGATCCTAGGACTGGTCGATATCCTGTTCGAAAACCGCGCCGAGGCCGGGTTCCACAAAGACTCGCTGCACCGTGCCTTCAAGGCCGATCTACCCGGTCGTGTTGACCTGTGGCCTGTGGTCGAAAAGGTCGAGGAGGAGAAGGATACCGATTGGACCGACCCGGTCGACCGACCTGGCGCACGGCATCATACGGTTATTCTGGCAGAGCAGGTGGCCCGGTCGATCCGAAACATGATCGATGGCGGCGCGACAATTCCCGACGATGGAGAAACTCAAGGCACCTATATTCGCCGCAAGGTCCAGCCCGGCGACTTTCTGATTCTGGTCCAGCGCCGTTCGGACCTATTTGCCGAGATCATTCGTGCCTGCAAAGCTGCTGATCTGCCCATTGCGGGCGCTGACCGC
Organism: Ruegeria sp. AN6; assembly: GCF_056540425.1. Classification (NCBI taxonomy): domain Bacteria; kingdom Pseudomonadati; phylum Pseudomonadota; class Alphaproteobacteria; order Rhodobacterales; family Roseobacteraceae; genus Ruegeria; species Ruegeria sp. AN6. The sequence continues at coordinate 87,797 of NZ_JBQFWR010000014.1, read as the reverse complement.
TTAAAAGTGGGCGCGGAGCTGGCGGTCAAGGATCTCGCCGCGTTGCTAAGTTTTCTGGCCACACCCGAGGACAGCTTGTCACTGGCCACGGTCCTTAAGTCCCCTTTGTTCGGCTGGTCCGAACAGCAATTGTTCGATCTGGCCCATCGCAGGGAAGAACCCTATCTTTGGGCCGCGCTGCGCAATCGGGCCGAAGAATTCCCGGATACGCTGGCCGTTCTGAACGATCTGCGTGGGCAGACCGACTTTCTGCGCCCTTATGACCTGATCGAGCGTATTCTGACGCGTCATGACGGGCGTCGCAAACTGCTGGGTCGGCTAGGGGCCGAGGCCGAGGACGGTATCAACGCACTACTGTCACAGGCGCTGGCCTATGAACGGACGGATATTCCCAGCCTCACCGGCTTTCTAGTCTGGATGCAAACCGATGACCTTGAGATCAAGCGCCAGATGAGCGGTGTTGGCAACATGATCCGAGTGATGACCGTTCATGGCTCGAAAGGGCTGGAAGCACCGATCGTGATTTTGCCGGACACTGGCAAACGGCAGCCGCCGCGCGATGCCGAGATCATGATGGCAGGGGATACTCCCTTGTGGAAAGTGCCCTCTGATACCTCACCCGCGCTGATTGCTACGGCGCGTGAAGAAGCTCGAAGACGCGAGGAGAATGAACGGCTGCGTCTTCTGTATGTGGCTCTAACACGAGCAGAAAAGTGGTTGATAGTCGCAGCAGCCGGAGATGTGGGTAAAGATGGCAGCAGCTGGTATCAATTGGTCGAGGCCGCGATGGCGCGTGCAGGGGCCACTCTGATACCTGGTTCCCAGACACTCCGGCTGGCGCATGGAGACTGGGACGCATTGCCTGTTGTTGAGCATGATAGCGTCCAGAACATCGAACAAAACCTGCCGGAATATTTCGATCAGCCAGCGCCGCCAGCACCAACGCCGGTAGAAACATTAAGCCCTTCCGATCTGGGGGGTCCCAAGGCTTTGCCCGGAGATGCCAGGAAGGATGAAGAGGCGGCGAAACTCCGTGGAACGCGGCTGCACCTATTGCTGGAACATCTACCCGCTGTTGTTCAGGAGCAATGGTCGCATCTTTGCACACGACTGTTGGCCGATATGCAGGATGTGGAACGCCAGGAGTTGCTGAACGAAGCTGAGGCCGTCCTGGCCGCGGATCATCTGAAACCGGTATTTGCACCGGATGCACTGGCCGAGGTCCCGGTCACCGCCGATTTGAACGGCGCTCGAATGCATGGGGTGATCGACCGATTGATCGTTACCGATACAGAAGTTCAAGTGATTGATTTCAAATCAAATGCGACTGTTCCGAACAGCCCTGAAACCTGCCCCGAGGGGTTGTTGCGCCAGATGGGGGCCTATGCAAATGCCCTGTCGCAAATATTTCCCAAGCACCAGATCCACACCGCAATACTTTGGACCCGCACGGCACATCTCATGTGGCTGCCACACGATATAGTGACAGAGGCCCTGAGGCGTAGCGCTATATCTTGACCTCCTCCCGAACGGCACCTACGTTCTCAGCCCAAGCATTCCCATTCAGGAGACAGACATGTCGACCGTTGCCGTAACCGACGATACCTTTGACGCCGAAGTCAAGAATTCCGATATCCCCGTTGTGGTGGATTTCTGGGCCGAGTGGTGCGGCCCCTGTAAGCAGATCGGCCCCGCCCTGGAAGAGCTGGCCAGTGAATATGGCGGCAAGGTGAAGATCGCCAAAGTGGACGTTGACAGCAACCCGAACGCGGCTGCTGCCATGGGCGTACGCGGCATCCCGGCGCTGTTCATCTTCAAAGATGGGCAGGTCGTTTCAAACCGTGCGGGCGCTGCACCCAAAGCGGCATTGCAAAGCTGGATCGACGAGTCGATCTGAGCCGGTGTGAACCAATTGCATCAAAGGCGTCTCATGCGGGACGCCTTTTTTGTTTGACCGCACGGATGTGCTGATCTGACGGGAACAAGAAATGGCAAAAACACGAGTTCTGGTAGAATTCGGAATGGGCACGTCGTTGCGGCGTGAGGACTATACCGAGGCGGCGTTGCGCGCCGTCAAAGATGCACTCTGGCATAACTCGGTGAACATGGCAGAGCTGTTCGGGTTTCCGAAAGAAGCCATGATTATTGATGCCGAGATTGGCGTCCAACAACCAGACCAAGTAGATACTGAAGCGCTGAAAGCTATATTTCCATACGGCCAACCGAATATCACGGTAACGCAAGGCGGCTTGGATATTGAAAAGCCCCACATCGAGGGCCGCACGGTGATCGCCAATGCGGCGATCATTGTGTCTTTTGACATGGAGCCCGCGCAATGACCGAGAAACGCATCATTCTGGAGATGGGAGCCGGCAATGACCTCTATGGTCAAGACTATACCAAGGCCGCGCGCCGCGCTGTTCAGGACGCACTGCACCACTCGTCAATCACATTGTTCTCTAAGCTGGGCATCAGCCACGAAGAGATGCGCGTTGAGGTCACGATTGGAGTGCAGCGGCCCGAGGCGGTTGATTGTGATCTTGTTGCATCTGATCTTCCGCGGGGGCGCGCTTCGGTCCGTGCCGTTAAAGGCGGGCTGGATGTCGAGGACGCCGGGGCCGGCACGCTTCATGTTGTCGCCACCGCTGCAGTTGAGGCATATCTGCCTGATCTGGTGGGCAAATTCGTCAAGAGCTGAAAAAGAAAAAGCCGCTCGTTTGAGCGGCTCATCTTACGTCTAATTCTGATCCTAGATCAGAACTTGGCGATGTCGGCACGGTTCAGGCCGATATCATCCAGTTGCTCATCGCTCAGACGCGCCAGTTCATTGCGGGTCTTGCGAGATTGATACCATTCGACAACATTTTCGAATGAGTGGGAGAATACGTCCACTGCGTGCAGGATGGTGACTGCTCCGAGCGGCGCATGGGTTTTTGCGACAGCGTTTGCCATGTGCGTAGTCCTTTTTAACAGAAACAGCCGACCCGTTGTCGGTTGTGAGCCTCATGTAACGTCACCGGCTGAGTCTCACAAATGCTGACTCAACAGTCCCGGTTTGCATTTTCTGCATATCTTTTGGGCGGTTTGAGAACTGGTTGCGCAGAACCCGTGCCCGGCCCATATATGGCAGCACGGATAACGGAGGCATTCATGGCAGACAGCGATTTTCCCGGATGGCACGGCACCACCATTATTGGCGTCAAGAAGGGCGGGCAGGTTGTCATCGCCGGGGACGGGCAGGTCAGCCTAGGCCAAACCGTGATCAAAGGCACCGCACGAAAAGTACGTCGCCTAACACCGGGCGGGTTCGAGGTGGTCGCCGGGTTCGCCGGATCTACGGCGGATGCGTTCACTCTTTTGGAACGGCTGGAAGCCAAGCTTGAGGCAACACCCGGCCAACTGGCGCGCGCTTCGGTCGAGCTGGCCAAGGACTGGCGCACCGACAAATACCTGCAAAAGCTTGAGGCGATGCTGATCGTTACCGATGGTAAGGATCTGCTCGTGATCACAGGGGCAGGGGACGTGCTTGAGCCGGAACACAACGTCGCTGCAATCGGATCGGGCGGCAACTTTGCCTTGGCGGCGGCCCGCGCGATGATGGATAGCGATAAACCGGCCGAGGATGTGGCGCGTGAAGCCATGGCAATTGCTGCGGATATCTGCGTCTATACCAATGGCAATCTGACGGTTGAGACGATCGGATCATGAGTGCAGTTCTGGCAGCGATATTTGGTGGGCTGATTGGCGGCATTGTTGGGCCGATTGTGCTTGAGGAATATCGAAGCCGGAAGCACGCCAAGACATGGTCAGAGCCGCGCAAGAAGCTCCTAGAGTCCATGTTGAGGGATACGAAATACAAGTTCAAAACTCTGGAACGGCTCAGCAGAACAATAGGCTGTACCGAAGATCAAACACGCTCGCTGTTGATCGAGCTGGAAGCTCGAGGCGCTGTTTCTAAGAAGACTAAAAAGGAAATCTGGGCACTGATTGAGCGCGCGCCACTACAGGAAAGCCAGCGCAAACTTGACGAAGAAATAATCGAGGAAGAGCAGGAGTAGGTAACCCCTTCCGCTCCAGCGGATGTTCTTTAGGCCAGTAGCGCTTTAATCTCTTTCCCTTTCCAGCGCATGTGCATCCCGATCAGACCCATCAGCGCGGTCACGATTACGATGTAGTAGGGCACGCGGATGTCGATGCTCATCAATCCGCCTCCGATCAGGGACATGATGCCGCCTGCCAGGCAGAACACGGCTGTGGTTACGCCCATAACCCAGCCCTGATCCGTTTCGGAAACGCTGGATGAGAACAAGCCCAGCAGCGTCGGATAAGATACACCGAAGAAGAAATAGAAGAAGAAGACCGGGATGAAGCTCAGCACACCGCTTGGGCTGAAGGCAAAGCCAAAGCCGCAGATCACCATAACCACCAATGACGTATAGATGATCTGGTGCTTGCTGAATCGTTCCTGTGCAGGCTTCACAAGGAAGGTGCTGGAGAAGGCTAGCGCAACGCCGATCACCACCATCGCCATGCTACCTCCGATCACGCCATAGCCCCACGCGCTGGTCAGGAAGTTGTCGACGAACACATAGAAAGTGACGTTGGCAACCATGAACAGCGCATAGACGGGCATGATTTTGAGAACCAAAGGGTGCTCACGGACAGCTATGAGACTATCGGTGATGTCACGGGGACGGAAGACAAAGGGTTCGCTCTCGGTCCTGGTATCCTTGAAGAATGTGGTCACGAGGAAGATCGCGATCAGGACCAGAACAAACGCCCCGTAGAAAGGTGTCTTTAACGTCGCTGCACTGCCCAGCAAGGCGGCATCTGACAGGACCGCGCCGATAATCGGGCCGCCTACAAGGCCAAAGCTGACGCCAGTCACGATGTAGCCCATGTTGCGATCTCGGTCGGCTGCATCCGTGCTGCCGTCAATCATTGCAGCCTGCGCAATCGGCTGATTGCCAGCGGTAAATCCGGTGATCGACCGGCCAATGATCAGTAAAAGCAAGCTGTTCATATAAAGCGCGGCGATGGTCAGGGCGTAGCCGGCCAGCGCTCCGGTCAAGCAAACCAGAAGGGCATTCTTGCGCCCGATGGAGTCCGAGACTTTCGAGACATAGACCACCCCCAGGAACCAAGACAGAAAGAAGCAGCCGATCACCAGACCATAATAGAAATGCCGGGTGCCCATGGCCGTGCTTTCCGGTAGAAAGCCCGACTTTGTTTCCATGATCAGAGAGTTGATTATGGGAAACACCAGACCTTGCCCGATCAGGTCGACAAAAACCACGAACAGCAAGGTAATCTTGGCAATCTTGGTCATAAAAACGCCCCCAGTTCCAATATCTTGGGGCGAGTGTAACAGACAGTTGCACTGTTGCCTAACGGCGTGTCAGAGGCCGGAAACTCCGACCTCTGACAGTCGTGATTACTTCAGCGAAGCGACGCCCAGCGGGACACCAGCAACCTCGCACCAGATGTAGACTTCGTTATAGGCCGAGACATCCATGGTTGGCGGAACGGCATAGGATTGCTTGCCGGTCAGGTGCAGCAGCGCGCCTAACTTGCTGTCGGGGGCATATGTGCCGTCCTTCCCAAACGCAACACGTGGGTCCGGGCCACCATCCAGCGAAAAGTCCTGACCCAGTTCAACGATGTAACGTTCGCCGTCTTTGACCAGCTTCACCGAACCAGTGGTGATGTGGTTCGAGCGACCTTCGAACGTGCCTTTCTTTTTGGCGCCGCCGGCCAGGGCAGAGGTCGTGCCGGCCAGGGTCAGGGCCGCGCCTGTAGCTGCAGCTTTCACAAAAAGCGAACGACGAGTCATCATGATGAGGTATCTCCGTAAAATGATGCGGACTGGGGTGTCCGTCGCAAAGGGTTATGCCGCAGTTGCCGCATGATTGACGATTCACATCGCCACGAATTTCCGTGTGTCGTCTGTGAGTTGCCGTGATCTTTCCGTGATCGGCTTGTGTTTTCGCGCCGTATGATTAGGTTCCGCAGCGAAACAGACGGATAGAACACATATGACCGACCTGACCCCGCGCGAGATTGTCTCGGAACTGGACCGCTTTATCATCGGGCAGAAAGACGCAAAACGCGCTGTCGCCGTAGCGCTGCGCAACCGCTGGCGGCGCAAACAGTTGCCGGATGATATCCGCGACGAGGTCTATCCGAAAAACATCCTGATGATCGGCCCCACTGGCGTGGGCAAGACCGAGATCAGCCGCCGTTTGGCCAAGCTGGCCCGCGCGCCGTTTATTAAGGTTGAAGCCACCAAATTCACCGAGGTTGGCTATGTCGGCCGTGATGTTGAACAGATCGTGCGCGATCTGGCCGATGCTGCGATCCTGCAAACCCGCGAATTCATGCGGGAAGATGTCAAAGCCCGCGCCCATCAAGCCGCCGAGGATCGCGTGATCGAGGCGATTGCAGGCGCCGACGCCCGCGAAGCCACGCGTGAGATGTTCCGTAAGAAGCTTAAGGCCGGTGAGCTTGACGATACCCAGATCGAATTGGAGCTGTCCGATACCTCAAACCCGATGCCGATGTTCGACGTTCCGGGCCAACCCGGCAGTCAGATGGGGATGATGAATCTGGGCGATATATTCGGCAAAGCCTTCGGTGGTCGCACGGTCAAGAAGCGCATGACCGTCGCCGAAAGCTACGATGCCCTGATCGGGGAAGAAGCCGACAAGCTGCTGGACGACGAAACCGTCACCCGCGTTGCGTTGGAGTCTGTTGAGCAGAATGGCATCGTGTTTCTGGATGAGATTGACAAGGTCTGCGCCCGCTCGGACGCGCGCGGTGGCGATGTCAGCCGGGAAGGGGTTCAGCGCGACCTGCTGCCGCTGATTGAAGGAACCACAGTCAGCACCAAACATGGCCCGGTGAAAACCGACCATATCCTGTTCATTGCATCCGGCGCGTTCCACATCGCAAAGCCCTCGGATCTGTTGCCGGAACTTCAAGGTCGACTGCCGATCCGCGTGGAACTGCGAGCGCTGACTGAAGAAGACTTCGTGCGCATTCTGACCGAAACCGATAATGCGCTGACCCTCCAGTACACCGCCCTGATGGGTACCGAAGAGGTCACGGTCAGCTTCACCGAAGACGGAATCGCAGCCTTGGCCCGTATTGCCGCTGATGTGAATCAGAGCATTGAAAATATCGGTGCGAGGCGGCTGTACACAGTGATGGAGCGCGTGTTCGAAGAGCTTTCATTCACCGCGCCGGATCAGGCAGGTGCTGAGATTACGGTTGATGCGGGGTTTGTGGACGCCAATCTAGGTGAACTAACAAAATCGACCGACCTCAGCCGTTACGTTTTGTAACAGCAGCGAGCCGGTTTTTGCCTGTTGCTCGTGCCCTCGGTCTAGACGCGCGGCGGGAATGCGATAGCGTAGTGCTGTAACCGTGTAGGGACAGACCGTGCTGCGCTATTTGATCATCATCGCGAACCTGTGCCTGCTGGCCGCCTGCGCGGACCGCTCGATAACCGAGATCACGCCCGAAGCGCTGAAGGTCGGTACCCCTGCAACGGTCTTTGCAGCAACAACCCGCGCGCGCGACATGGATGGTAGCTATGGCGCAAAACGCGCCGAGGCTTTGCGGTATCTTGAGATGACTGTCTCGATCCCGCCGTCGCACACGCCGGGTGACCTAAATTTCTCCTACGCGAACCCGAATCCGAACAAACAATTTGTTGTAGCGGATGTTACCGAGTTTTCAGGTCCGCAAGATCTAATGACCCGGTTGCGTGGTGTGGATGACGTGGTGATCTTTGTCCACGGCTATAACGCAACGCAAACCGAAACTGCCTTTCGTGCAGCCCAGCTAAGCCATGATATCGGTATTCCCGGAACCACTCTGATCTATTCCTGGCCCAGCCAGGCGCGCGGAACAGGATATGCCTATGATCTGGACAGTATGCTGTTTGCCCGCGATGGGTTGGAGCAGACGATCCGGCTGCTCAAATCAATGGGCGTCAAACGGGTTATCCTAATCGCGCATTCGATGGGCAGTGCATTGTCGATGGAAATGATGCGGCAAGCCGAACTGCGTGAACCCGGCTGGTCAAACCGCAATCTGGAGGGGGTTATCTTGATCTCGCCCGATCTGGATGTCGATCTGTTTAGGTCACAGATGAACAGCATCAAAAACCCGCCAGATCCGTTTGTGGTGATGGTATCCAGGAAAGATAAGATCCTAAACCTGTCGGCGCGGTTGCGCGGTACTGCGGACAGTAAGAGACTGGGCAATATCAGTTCGGCCGACGCATTGGCCGAATACCCGATAAACGTGATCGACACGACCGCATTCAACAGCGATGCAGGGTCGTCCCATTTCGTGGCTGCAACCTCGCCCGCACTTCTGGCGATTCTCAGCTCGGTCCGCAGGGTCAGCAATACATTCGGTCCTGACCGGCCCGGCATAGATGTGCTCGTCCCTCCCAGCGAACGCAATACGGATGGCGCGACAGAAATCATTCTGACCGAAACCGGGCAGGCGCAGGTCAGCACCCCGTGACGCGACCCGGCCTTCGTCGCTTTCTGATCCAGAATGCAAACTGGCTGGGTGCGGGAGTTCTGCTGACCTTTCTCTCCAGCTTTGGACAGACCTTTTTCATCTCGATCTTCGCGGGAGAAATTCGGGCGGAATTTGAGCTAAGCCACGGAGCCTGGGGTGGGATTTATTCTCTTGGCACAACTGTTTCCGCTCTGGTGATGATCTGGGCCGGAGGTCTTACCGATATCTTTCGCGTACGCGTGCTGGGCCCCGCGGTTTTGACCGGACTGGCATTGGCCGCGTTGGCGATGGCACTGAATGTTTGGCTTATTCTGTTGCCCGTTGTGGTCTTCTTTCTCAGACTTCTCGGTCAGGGGATGAGCAGCCATCTTGCGGCCGTCGCGATGGCGCGCTGGTTTACAGCGACACGAGGCAAGGCTTTGTCGATCGCAACATTGGGGTATGCAATCGGAGAGGCACTTTTGCCCCTGACATTCGTTGCTGCTCTGGCGTTTCTGGATTGGCGCTGGTTATGGGGGCTTGCAGCTTGCACAACCCTTTTGGGTATTCCCGTACTGATCCGGTTGCTGCGTCAGGAACGAACACCGCAAAGCTTGGCGACCAATACCTCGTCTGTCGGGATGCAGGGTCGCCAATGGACGCGCCGCGAGGCGCTGTTGAACCCGTTGTTCTGGTTTATGACACCCGCAATCCTTGCGCCTTCGGCCTTTATCACCGCCTTCTTTTTTCATCAGGTGCATCTCGCCGAAATCAAAGGCTGGCCCCACATACAACTGGTCGCTCTGTTCCCGGTCTTCACAGGGGTTTCGATCCTGTCGATGTTTGCAGCGGGCTGGGCGTTGGACAAATGGGGCACGACCCGGATGATGCCCTATTATCAATTACCGATGGCCATCGGATTTGCGATCCTGTCGGTCTCAACTTCGATTGGCGGGGCATTGATCGGAATGGTTTTCCTGGCCCTTACAGCTGGCGCGCATAATCCATTGCCCAGCGCCTTTTGGGCCGAGTTCTATGGCACGCGCCACATAGGAGCAATCAAGGCCATGGCCGCTGCAGTGATGGTTCTGGGTTCAGCAATCGGACCGGCGTTGACCGGTATGTTGATCGACAAAGGCGTTTCACTGAACACTCAATTCTTCTGGATCGCAGCATTCTTCTTGTGCGTTTGCGGCTTGGTTCGGATCGGCATAGCACGCGCACTTCAATCGGGTTAGCGAACCCGCCTGAGGTACACATAGTAAGCCCCATCGCCACCGTGGCTGATATGTGCGGGCGTCACCTGCATCACCGCCTGCGTTAAGGGTGGAATAGAAAGCCAGTGTGGCACTTGATTGCGCAAAACACCGCGCGGGGTCGGAATTGGCCCGGGCTCGTCGCGATCCTTTCCCTTGCCAGTAATAACCAGCACCAACCGCTTGCCTTGCGCTTGCGCGGTCAGGATAAAACGCACCAAAGCGGGATGGGCTGCGCTCATACGCATCCCATGCAGGTCCAGCTTGCCCTCAGGCTTTAGCTTGCCACGTTTCATGCGCGCAAATGCCTTGGTATCCATTTGCACAGGATTTGCCCGCAATCCTTCGGTGATCGAGGGTTTGAGATTATTCCGCGTGGGTTTGGATTGCGCTGTCTGGCCCAACTCAAATGCTTCGATGCGCGCCTTTGGGGTCTTGGTCGGTTTGGGTTTTGGCAATGTCGTGGGATGGACGGTCTGCGGTATTTCGGGGTGCAATCGTTCAGCTTGTTTGGTGACCTTGCGCCACAGCTCGATCTCTTCTGACGTCAGTTTGCGCCGTGTCATCAGAATTCATCCGGTAACAGGGCATAGGCTCGCTGGATCGGCAAAAGCACGACCATACGACCGGGGTCTTTCAGACGGCCAGCAGCTTGCCCCGCCTCATCCCCAGTACCAAAGAAAATGTCCGCCCGCTGGGCACCCTTAATGGCTGAACCAGTATCCTGCGCGATCATTAATCGCCGTAACGGGGCCTTGCCATCCTTCTCAACCCAAACCGGCGCCCCGAGGGGCGTATATGCCGGATCCGCCGCGATGCTGCGCATCGTGGTGACCGAGCGATTCATGGCCCCCAGAGGTCCGAGTTCTGGGGCAACCCGGTTCACTTCACGAAAGAACACATAAGAGGGGTTGTGAAACAACAACTCGGCACCGGCTTCGGGGTTTTTGCGCACCCAGGCCCGGATCATCTGCGCACTGACCTCGTGCGCGCCCAGCGCCCCGCGACGGATCAACTCGGCTCCGATTGAACGATAAGGGTGCCCGTTCGCTCCGCCATATCCCACGCGTAGCGCGCTGCCATCGGGCAAGCGAATACGACCGGAACCCTGAATTTGCAGAAAGAACAACTCGACCGGGTCATCGACCCATGCGATCTCAAGCCCGCGGCCCGTCATCGCGTCTCCGGTCAGCAATTCGCGGCGACTAAGCCACCGACCAGCGCCTCGCGCCTCGGGAGGCATCCGGTAAAGCGGATAGCGGTATTTGCCGGTTGGATATTTAGAGCCGTCCAGTTCGGGTTCAAAATACCCTGTGAACAACGCGTCATCGCCGTCTTCAACCAGAACCGGTCGGAAAAACAGCTCAAAAAACGACCGTGCGGCCTGAGGTTCATAGGTCCGGGCAACGCCACACAGCGCCTGCCAATCCGGATCCTTCAGATCGCCGCAGGTGTTCAGAAAAACTGAAAGGGCTGCCCCGTGATCGTCGGCAGCCCAGCCATCAAGGTTATCAAATGACAGGATGGATCGCGTCGCCTCGGCTCCGGCGGCGCTGGCAGTGGTCATGACGACCCCCAGTAGAAGCGACCGAATCGCTGCAATCATGCGTCCGTGGCAACAAGTAGCCAGTTCGGATCGTCCGCGCCCATTACACGAGCAAAGGTCCAGCTGTCCTTTTGGCGTTTAACCGTATTGGGGTTGCCTTCGATGATATCCCCTCCGCGATCACGCACGACCGAGGTCAGCTCACCGATAAAGCGCATGGTGATCTCGGCCTGATTGCTGTCCTTGTCGAACGAAACATCTGCCAGAGTAGTTTCACGTACGCCGACAAATTCGGCTTCGATGGTGAGGCCCTTGTCTTCACGATCAGCGACCACAGAGACAAAACTGTCAAAAACCTCTTCGGACAAGAAAGGTTGAATCTCGTCCAGATTGCCTTTTTCGAACCCCATCACGATCATTTCATAGGCACCGCGCGCACCCTGAACAAATTCACTAACGGAAAAACTGGGCTCAACCCGCTTCATCGCGGCCAGAGTTTGCGCTTGCTCACTGTCTTCGGCGACATGGTCGGTAATATCGTGATCCGGCCCGCCATCAATGACCTCGAAATCACGGCGCGTACCATTGGTATCTGGCTGTTGTTGAAGGGGTGGTTTTTCAAACCCTTCGCGTGTGCCCAATACGCTTTTCAGACGCAGGATCAGGAAAACGGCAATTCCGGCCAGGACCAGCAACTGGATCATAGGGTTGTCGCTCATTTCATACTCTTTTCAGCGCCAGGACTTTGTGAACCCGGCCTCAAGCCACTATGTAGGTGACAGTTGGGCGCAAGTCCACAGCCCGGCACATGCTAAAGGATACCGCAAATGTACCTGTTCTTGGCTTTTTTATTAGTTCCGATCATTGAGATCGCCCTGTTCATACAAGTTGGCGGGCTGATCGGACTATGGCCAACGCTTGCAATCGTAGTCCTGACCGCCGTTCTTGGCACTGTATTAGTCCGGACACAAGGTCGCACGGCATTGGCCAATCTACAGCGATCCTTTGCCGAATTGGACGACCCGACCGAACCGCTTGCACATGGGGCTATGATCCTTTTGTCGGGTGTATTGTTGTTGACCCCCGGATTTTTCACCGATGCGGTTGGTTTTGCATTGCTGGTTCCGGGCATCCGCGTTGCTGTGTTCCGCTACCTGAGGTCCAAGGCGACCATCACCCAATTCCAGATGGGCACCGGCGCGCAGTTTCGATCAGGTCCTGACCCGTTCAATCAGGACGACGTTATTGATGGTGAATTCACTGAAGTCCGACCGCGTAACGAACCCGGAAAGCCCTCTAAATGGGTGGAAGGTCCGCACCAGCATTGAGGTACCGCACCCAAATTGATAAGCAGTGTCGAATTTCAATTCCGGAGTAGATAAATGGCCGAAGAAGACGCCAAAGAAAACACAGCGGCACAAGCCGCACCACAGGTTCAAATGCGCGTCCTAGGGCAGTTCATTCGTGATATGTCCTTTGAGAACGTGATGGCGCAGAAAGGCGTCTCAGGCGATGTACAGCCAGAGATTTCGGTTCAGGTGAATCTGGATGCCAAGAAGCGCCCGACCGAGCATCAATTCGAAGTTTCGATCAAGCTGAAGCTAACTTCCAAAGCCAAAGGCCTGGAAGACGTATTGTTCCTGTGTGAGATCGACTATTGCGGGTTGTTCCACGTGGAGGGCGTGCCCGAGGATCAGGTGCATCCGTTCCTGATGATCGAATGCCCACGCATGCTGTTCCCCTTCCTGCGTCGCATCGTCAGCGACATCACTCGCGACGGTGGGTTCCCGCCGGTCAATCTGGATAACATTGATTTCGTGGCGCTTTATCGCAACGAATTGGCGCGCCGTCAGGCCGCACAAGCGCAGAAACCCAACGCTTAAGACATTGACCCGCGGCTGACTAAGATCAGGCGCGGGTCCACAGGGCATTGTCGCCCAGTTTTTCCACAAATTCCTGATGTGCTGCGCGTTCATCCTCGGTAATCCGGGGTGGCAATGCATTGGGTCGTGCCGTTGGGCGCCATTCTTCTCCGCCTCCGGCCATCGCGGTTGTAGTTGCCGACAGGCCGAAATCAGGCTGACGTCCTCCGATCAGCTCCAGATACACTTCTGCAAGGATCTCCGAGTCCAGAAGCGCCCCGTGTAACACCCGGTTCGAATTATCGATACCAAACCGACGACACAACGCATCCAGCGAGGCGGGCGAGCCCGGGAACCGTTTACGCGCTATGGCCAGTGTGTCGATTGCCTGATCCATGGGAATCAGTGACGCGCCCATCCACCTCAACTCGGCATTCAGAAACTTCATGTCGAACGAGGCGTTGTGGATCACCAGCTTGGCATCGCCCACAAAATCGCGAAATCCTTGCCCAACCTTGGCAAAGACAGGCTTGTCCTTAAGCGTCACTTCGCCTTTTTCCGGCGGGCGTGGATTCTCCAGCAAGTCGGGACCGATTCCGTGAACCCCGAACGCCTCATCGGGCATTGAGCGTTCCGGGTTGATATAGACATGATAAGTCTCTCCCGTGGCCACGTGGTTCCACAGCTCCACTGCGCCGATCTCGACAATCCGGTCGCCGCTTTCAGGATCAAACCCGGTGGTCTCGGTATCGAGTACAATCTCACGCATCTGCCATCCCCGCCCGTATCTGCCTGATCACATCCTGCACCTGCAGGCGGGCATGGTCCAGACTATCCGTTTCAATCACAAAATCAGACTGAGCACATTTCTCGTCATTAGACATCTGTTTGGCACGGATCTGCTCAAACTGTTCCTCGGTCATCGTGCCACGCGCCATGACGCGTCGTTTTTGTTCATCAGCCGGAACCCGGACACAGACCACGGCGTCCATTACAGTTTCACCACCGGTTTCAAACAACAATGGAATGTCAAACACCAGGATATCGGCTGAGGTCGCTGCACGAAACGCCGCGCGATCCTCGGCAACCAAAGGGTGTACGATATTCTCAATTATTTTCAGTGCATTAGCATCAATCGAAATGATCTTTTTTAGAGCTTCGCGGCTAACGGCTTCTTTTACAATCGCAGATGGAAACACCTTGCGCATGGGCTCAACTGCAGAACCACCCTTTGCATAAAGCCGATGGACCGCCGCATCCGCATCCCAAAGCGCGCACCCTTCATCTGCGAACATCTGAGCGGTCGTGCTTTTGCCCATCCCGATTGATCCGGTGAGCCCGAGTGCAAAACTCATGCCAAGGCCGCCGCGCGCGTTTCGGGATCAACTTCAGGACGGACACCGAACCAGCGTTCAAATCCGGGAACAGCCTGATGCAGCAGCATTCCCAACCCGTCGACAGTGGTACATCCCGCCTCTTCCGCCTGTTGCAAGAGACGCGTTTGAAGCGGTGCATAAACCAGGTCGGTGACAACAGCGCCGGGTTGCAATCCGTCCAGCGGAACGCGCAGTTCCGGCTGCCCCTGCATACCCAACGAAGTCGTATTGACGACCAGTTCGGCATTCTCGATCACGTTTCCTGCCTGCACCCAATCCACGACTGTGATCCGCTGGCCGAATTCTTCTTTCAAATGATCGGCGCGCGTGCGCGTGCGGTTTGTCAGCAAGATTTCTGGCACGCCAGCCTCTGCCAAAGCCTGCAAAACAGCACGGGCGGCACCACCTGCACCAAATACAACCGCCGGACCATCCGCCGGGTTCCAATCCGGCGCACCCGCGCGCAGATTTGCCATGAAGCCGTACCCATCCGTATTGTCCGCATGAATCGAGCCATCCTCGCGAAATACAAGTGTATTTGCCGCCCCGATGACCGAGGCCCGATCCGAGACGTGATCTGCCAAGCGCAAAGCCGCTTCCTTGTGCGGCACAGTCACATTGGCCCCAACAAACCCGGCTTTGGGCAGCGTGTGCAGAACAGTTTCCAGATCGGCCGGCGCGACATCCATCGGGATATAATGCCCTGCCAACCCATAGGTTTTCAGCCAATGACCGTGCAGCTTTGGTGACCGGGAATGCGCAACTGGATGCCCAATCACTCCGGCCAGAGGAATTCGATGGTCCGTCATTGATCGATCACTCCCTTCACGGCCAGAAAATTAAGCAGCTCCAACAGGGGCATACCCAAGACGTTAAAATAGTCGCCGTCAATGGTAGCGAACAGACGTGCACCTTCTTCTTCCAGCTTATAGGCCCCCACCGCATGATGAATGCTTTCCCAGTTGCGCGCCACATAATCGCGCAGATAGGCATCCGAGCTGGCCCGCATCCGCAAGCGCACCTGACCGACATGCCGCCAGATCGGTTCACCATCCTGATAGACCACCGCGGCGGACAGCAACATATGCCGCTTGCCGCGCATTGCTTTTAGCTGCGCCAGTGCTTCTTCCGGCGTTTCCGGTTTCGACAGAAGCTGACCATCGAAGTCCAGAACCTGATCACAGCCCACGACCATGGCACCCGGAACCTTGTAACTAATTTTACGCGCCTTCATCTCGGCCAGTGCATCAGCGATATCGCGGGGCGATGCCTGCTCGGCCAATAGCGAACGCTTGGCCGTATCTTCATCAACACGCGCGATCTGAGCTGAAAACGGGACGCCCGCGTTTTTTAGCAACCGGGCCCGGATCTCGGACCCCGAGGCAAGGACTATGGGGACAGTCATGTGGAAAACCCCGTGTGCAAATCATTAAGTAGTCTTGAACGGTTTGTATGACTTTCCGGTTGACACGCAACCCCGGGATTTTGGCACAAGACTTCCCCGAGTCGCCCGGATCCTGTCCAGACGGGACAAGGATAAGTCGAAAAGATCGGATAAGCAGGCTATCCCAAGATACCCTATTGGTTATCCACAGATAATATTATGAGTGATCACATTAACTATCTGTAATTATGTTGTTTTTAGAAATATCAATAGATCCTGCAGCTCAGCTAATAGCTTTGTCCACCTGGGGAAAAATGCAGGACAAAAAAGTAATCCACCGATTTTGATCTCCCTACAAAACCATCTTCCTTTTTCTTTCTTTATTTTTTTATTAGGAGGGTTCCAGGCAGATCCGGGAAGCCCGATGACCGACATTCTTTTCGCAATATACCCTTGGGTGAAATCACTGCACATCATGGCGGTGATTTCTTGGATGGCCGGGTTGTTCTATTTGCCCAGACTGTTTGTGTATCACGTCGAAAAAGCGCAGGGCGTGAATGGTGCGCAGGAAATTTTCTTCGAAATGGAAGAAAAGCTGATGCGCGTGATCATGCGTCCAGCAATGATCGTGGCCTGGGTCTGCGGGCTGATCATGGTGTTCACGCCCGGTATCGTCGGATGGGATTGGAGCTGGCCTTGGGTCAAAGGTGCAGCTGTGATCGGAATGACCTGGTTTCATCATTGGCTGATGGCCCGGCGCAAGGACCTTGCTGAGGGGCGAAATAAGCTCACTGGGCGGCAGTATCGCATGATGAATGAGGTTCCGACCATTCTGATGGTTGTGATCGTTCTGGCGGTCGTTCTGAAGTTCTAAGGGCCTGTTTGACTCTTCTCAAGTAAGCGCTTATCTATCGCGTAACGCGCCCGTCCGGGCGAGGTATCTTCCGTTCTGAATTTCCACTCTGGTGCCGCGGTCCAAGCGGCCGAGGTTCGTATCATCATGACAACTGAATCCCTGAATCTGGCTGACCTTAAGGCCAAAAGCCCCAAAGACCTGCTCGCCATGGCCGAGGAGCTTGAGATCGAGAACGCCTCGACTATGCGCAAAGGCGAAATGATGTTCCAAATTCTGCGCGAACGCGCGGATGAGGGATGGACCATCGGTGGCGATGGCGTGCTGGAAGTGCTGCAGGACGGCTTTGGCTTCCTGCGTTCGCCCGAGGCGAACTATCTGCCAGGCCCAGATGATATCTATGTTTCGCCTGATATGATCCGCAAACACTCATTACGGACCGGAGATACGGTTGAAGGTGAGATCAAAGCACCTGACGAAAACGAGCGTTACTTTGCGCTGACCAATGTCACCAAGATCAACTTTGAGAACCCGGAAAAAGCCAAGCATAAGATCCTGTTCGACAACCTGACGCCTCTGTACCCAGATGAGCGTCTGAAAATGGAAATCGAAGATCCGACCATCAAGGACAAATCGGCCCGCGTGATCGATCTGGTTTCACCGATTGGTAAAGGTCAGCGTTCGCTGATCGTGGCGCCACCGCGGACCGGTAAGACGGTGATCCTGCAGAACATCGCGCATTCGATCGAGCAGAACCACCCGGAGTGTTATCTGATCGTCCTGCTGATCGACGAACGCCCGGAAGAAGTGACCGACATGCAGCGCTCGGTGAAGGGGGAAGTTGTGTCTTCGACCTTCGATGAACCTGCAACGCGCCACGTTGCCGTATCCGAGATGGTGATCGAAAAAGCGAAGCGTCTTGTCGAACATAAACGAGATGTTGTTATTCTTCTCGACTCGATCACAAGACTTGGTAGAGCGTTTAACACCGTGGTGCCTTCCTCGGGTAAAGTTCTGACCGGTGGTGTAGACGCAAATGCCCTTCAACGGCCCAAGCGCTTCTTTGGTGCTGCGCGGAACATTGAAGAGGGTGGTTCGCTGACCATCATCGCCACTGCGCTGATCGATACCGGCAGCCGGATGGACGAGGTGATCTTCGAAGAATTTAAAGGCACCGGTAACTCGGAAATCGTTCTGGATCGCAAGATCGCAGACAAGCGTGTGTTCCCGGCCATCGACATCCTCAAGTCCGGCACAAGGAAAGAGGACCTGCTGGTCGATAAGGGTGATTTGGCCAAGACCTTCGTTCTGCGCCGCATCCTTAACCCGATGGGTACGACCGATGCGATCGAGTTCCTGTTGTCGAAGTTGAAACAGACGAAGACGAACGGCGAGTTCTTCGACTCGATGAATACCTGACACAGGTCTTAACCAACGCGAGGCCTTCGAATGGATACGATATTCGCCTTGGCCAGCGCGCAAGGCAAAGCAGGGGTGGCGGTTATCCGCCTCTCTGGTCCGCATGCGCATTCTGCGGCCAACATTTTGGCCGGTGGAGGCCTGCCATCACGCGGGATGACGGTTCGGACGCTTAGCGCCGCCGATGGGACGCGGTTGGATGAGGGTTTGGTCCTGACCTTTAAGGCTCCCTCCAGCTTTACGGGCGAGGACGTGGCCGAACTTCAGATTCATGGTAGCATGGCTTCGGTTAACGCCGTATTGGCATCTTTGTCGGATATGGATGATCTCCGTCTGGCAGAGCCGGGTGAGTTTACCCGGCGCGCTTTGGAAAACAGTAAGATGGATTTGGCGCAGGTCGAAGGCCTTGCAGATCTGATTGACGCAGAAACCGAAGTGCAGCGGAAACAGGCGCAAACGATTTTGGCAGGTGCTTTGGGCACTTTGGCTGAAGGGTGGCGGCGCGATCTGATCCGTGCGGCATCCTTGCTTGAGGCTGTGATTGATTTTGCCGATGAAGAGGTGCCCACAGATGTAACGCCCGAAGTCCGCACAATGATTTCAGGTGTCATGGGCGAACTGACCCGAGAGGCGAAAGGTGTTCGCATCGCTGAGCGGATCCGCTCTGGCTTTGAAGTTGCCATTGTTGGTCTTCCAAATGCGGGGAAATCGACTTTGTTGAACGCCTTAGCTGGACGCGAGGCGGCTATTACGTCTGAATATGCCGGGACAACGCGGGATGTGATCGAAGTGCGTATGGATCTTGCAGGATTGCCAGTTACTCTGCTTGATACAGCCGGTTTGAGAGAAACCGAAGATCATGTCGAAAATCTAGGGATCGAGCTGGCCCGCAAACGGGCCGATGCTGCTGACTTGCGTGTATTCCTAACGGATACACCTGACGATTTAGGCATTCAGATGCAGGAAGATGACATTCATGTTTTGCCAAAATCTGACTTACGAGCAGCTGATGGGCGTGGAATATCCGGTAAAACCGGGCAGGGAATTGACCACCTTATCGACAATATATCGTGTATCTTAAGTGATCGGGCTACTAGCCATGGTATTGCAACCCGCGAGCGCCATCGCGTTGCGATGACAAAGGCAGCGGAAGCGTTGGCTGCGGGACAGACGGTTCTGGAATCGGGGCCAGATATGTATGATATAGCAGCTGAGGAACTGCGAACAGCCATTCGCGCTCTTGAATCTCTGGTTGGACGAATAGATGTCGAAACCCTTTTGGATGAGATCTTTGCTAGTTTCTGCTTAGGCAAGTGAGGAGTGTTTCACGTGAAACATTCAAAATTTGATGTCGTTGTTATCGGTGCCGGGCACGCAGGTACCGAAGCCGCACATGCAGCAGCGCGCATGGGCGTCAAAACTGCTTTGGTGACTTTGTCCGAACAGGACATCGGCGTCATGTCGTGTAATCCAGCGATTGGAGGGCTAGGTAAAGGACATCTGGTTCGAGAGATCGATGCACTTGATGGTGTAATGGGGCGCGTCGCGGATCGTGCAGGTATTCAGTTTCGTTTGTTGAACCGGCGCAAAGGCCCGGCTGTTCAGGGCCCTAGGGCGCAAGCAGACCGGGCCCTTTACCGGGCTGCCATGGCAGAAGAAACGGAGAAACAAGACAACTTATCAGTTATCACAGGGGAAGTAATTGACTTCCTGATGGACGGTCATCGTGTTGTCGGAGTTAAGCTAGCAGACGAATCTGAGGTTCCGGCGCAGGCGGTCATTTTGACGTCTGGAACATTCTTACGCGGAGTAATCCATATCGGGGACGTGTCTCGTCCCGGAGGTCGTATGGGCGATCGCCCATCAATTCGGCTGGCAGAGCGCTTAGATGAGTTTGCATTGCCCATGGCGCGCCTGAAGACTGGTACGCCTCCCCGATTGGATGGCCGGACCATAAACTGGGATATATTAGAACGTCAGGATGGCGACGCGGAGCCAACCCTGTTTTCATTCATGTCTAGGTCGGTGAAAGCCCCACAAATTGCATGTGGTATAACTCACACGAACGCACAAACGCATGAGATTATAGAAAAAAATCTATCGCGTTCTGCCATGTATGGCGGGCATATCGATGGTGTCGGCCCAAGGTATTGCCCGTCCATTGAAGATAAGATCGTTCGATTTGCGGACAAGGAGTCCCATCAGATATTCTTGGAACCGGAAGGGGTTCAGGATAATACAGTATACCCAAATGGTATTTCTACCTCGTTGCCGGAAGATGTTCAGGCTGCCTACGTTCAATCGATTGTTGGACTAGAACATGCAAAAATCCTGCAACCAGGATATGCGATCGAATACGATTATGTTGACCCGCGTATCCTGTCGGCGTCTTTGTCCGTTCCTGATATGCCTGGACTATATCTTGCGGGTCAGATCAACGGTACTACAGGATATGAGGAGGCGGCTGCACAAGGCTTGGTCGCCGGGTTGAATGTTGCGTTAGAGGTGCAGTCTCGAGCGCCCTTCTATTTTACCCGTTCAGACAGCTACATCGGGGTGATGATTGATGATCTTACCACCCGCGGGGTTGCTGAACCTTATAGGATGTTCACGTCACGGGCTGAGTTTCGGCTATCCCTCCGTGCTGATAATGCAGATCAAAGACTGACCCCGATAGGGGAGGAACTGGGCTGTGTTGGGGCGCAGCGCCGGGGCCTATTCGCGACTAAGCTCGAAAAGCTAGCGGCTGCCAAGGCCAGTCTAACTGCGCGAACGTATACTCCCAAAGAAATTTTGGCTGCAGGGATTAATGTCAATCAGGATGGAAATCGACGCGACGGGATGGCTGTACTCGCCTTTCCTGACGTGTCTTTTGAAAATATTGTCCTGCTTGAACCTGAATTGGAAGGGACAGAGAGGGAAATCCGCCGTCAGGTTGAACGCGATGCCTTGTATGCAAACTACATAGCGCGCCAGCAACGTGATGTTGAAGCAATGAAGCGAGACGAGGCCCATGAAATACCTCGGGATTTCAACTATTTTGGGCTGGACGGATTGTCGTCGGAAATGAAGCAAAAGCTGTCACAAGCCAAACCGGCCAATATTGCTCAAGCTGGTCGCGTTGAAGGTGTGACACCGGCTGCATTAACTTTAGTCCTGGCTAAGCTCCGGCGCGACGTGAAAGCTCGCAACGCATGAAAGGTCAAGACGTTGCCATCGCTGAGAAACTGAATGTTTCACGTGAAACATTCGAACGTCTCGCGATCTATGTTGCATTGCTTGAGCGTTGGAATCCGAGAATCAATCTAGTTTCAAAGAACAGCTTAAAGGATATCTGGGTTCGTCATATTCAAGATTCAATTCAAGTATTCAGAACATCTAAGCCTGTAGATCATTGGGTTGATTTAGGCAGCGGCGGCGGGTTTCCCGGAATGGTCTGTGCTATTATGGCAATAGAGTCCACACCAGAAACCCGATTTACGCTGGTTGAAAGTGATCAGAGAAAATCAGCATTTCTTCGAAATGTGGCCCGGGAATGCGGGGCGAAATGCACGGTCTTAGCACGAAGAATTGAAGCAATTGATCCCTTGGGTGCGGATATCTTGTCGGCTCGGGCACTAGCGGATTTGACCAACTTATTATCTTTTTGCGACAGGCATTTAGGTGAAAATGGTGTAGCTTTGTTGCCAAAAGGCGCAACCTGGAAAAAAGAGCTTTTAGACGCACGCAAGGAATGGAATTTCGACGCTGATCCTATTAAAAGTCTTACAGAACCTCAGTCTGTTATCCTGAAAATCAAAGGAGTTGCGCGTGGTTGATCTGTCTCGTCCTGCCGGACCTCGGATAATCGCGGTTGCCAATCAAAAAGGCGGGGTGGGGAAAACCACGACTGCAATCAATCTGGCAGCTGGGTTGGCCGAGGCAGGTTGCAAGGTTTTGGTCGTAGATCTGGACCCCCAGGGCAATGCCTCAACGGGATTGGGGGTCGAAGATCGCGATTGGACAACCTATGACCTAATATTGGACGACGCATCGTTGGAAGCAGTGGTACAGGAAACAGAAATTAAAGATCTTTTTGTAATTCCGGCCACCGTTGACCTAAGTTCAGCAGATATTGAGCTGATCTCGAATGAGAAACGCAGCTATTTATTGCATGATGCGCTGCGCCAGACGGCGATTGACTCGTTTGATCTGGATTTTGTTCTGATCGATTGTCCGCCATCTTTGAATTTGCTCACTGTAAACGCCATGGTAGCAGCTCATTCTGTCCTTGTGCCCTTGCAAAGCGAGTTCTTTGCACTCGAAGGCTTGTCGCAGTTGATGCTGACTATCCGCGAAGTACGTCAGACCGCGAATCCTGACCTCAGGATCGAAGGTGTTGTGTTGACCATGTATGACAACCGCAACAACTTGTCCCGTCAGGTCGAAAAGGACGCTCGTGACAATCTTGGTCAGATGGTATTTAAGACCAAGATACCAAGAAATGTGCGGGTCAGCGAGGCGCCATCATACGCGCTTCCTGTACTGCAATATGATTCGGGCTCACTCGGGGCGATGGCATATCGGCATTTGGCGCGAGAAGTCATGCATAAGAACAACAAAGTAGCCATCTAAGTGGCCGTCAGGAGGGCAACATGAATGCCAGGAAAGGAAAACCCCGAGGACTAGGTCGCGGATTGTCGGCATTAATGGCTGATGTGGCACCAGAAGCAGATGGTCGTATCTCGTCGGAACCTCGCCGCCCCGACCTTACAGTGCCGATTGAGAAGCTGCAGGCAAACCCGGATCAGCCGAGACGTCGATTTGCGCAAGAGCAGCTGGATGAACTTGCCGCATCAGTCAAAGAAAAAGGCATTATTCAACCTTTGATTGTGCGCAGTATAGCAGGTGGCCAATATGAGATTGTCGCCGGTGAGCGCCGGTGGCGCGCCGCTCAGATGGCGCAACTCCATGATATTCCGGTAATTATTCGAGAATTTGATGATACCGAGGTGCTCGAAGTCGCGATTATCGAGAATATTCAGCGTGCTGATCTGAATGCCGTGGAGGAAGCGGCAGGATTCAAGCAGTTGATGGATCGCTTTGGACACACGCAGGAAAAACTTGCCGAAGCTTTGGGTAAAAGCCGAAGCCATATTGCCAACCTGTTGCGTCTGCTGTCTTTGCCAATGGATGTGCAAACACTTGTGATTGAGGGGAAATTGTCTGCCGGTCATGCAAGGGCCTTGATCACAGCAGAAGATCCTTCGAAATTGGCCAAACAAGTAGTGCGTGACGGTCTTTCCGTGCGGGCTACTGAAGCGCTGGTCAAAAAACAACAAGATGGTCCGGATAAGCCAGCACTGAAATCCAGAAATCTAAATGCTGGGAAAGATGCGGATACGCGCGCCCTCGAAAAGGATTTGTCAGCTATTCTGGCAATGAAGGTCACCATCAACCACAAACCCGGATCAGAAACGGGGCAGGTGGTTTTGTCTTATGAAAACCTTGATCAGCTGGATGATCTTTGCGCAAAGCTTAGCCGCTAGGGCGGGTCCAGATAAAAAGCATGACGCCGCTTAGCACAACGGCCTGAATGATCAGGACGTGTGAAGGCATGGACAGCAACACCGACAGGCCAAATACGGCGGCAACCGACAGGGTGGCCGCCTTTTTTGCGCCAGGCCTAATTACGCCCGAGCTCTGCCAGTCGACAATTAGCGGACCAAAGGTCTGATGGGTTAGCAGCCAATTATGTAGCCTTGATGAAGAGCGCGCAAAGAAAAATGCCGCGAGCAGAAGAAACGGCACTGTTGGAAGCAAGGGTAAGACCACTCCAACCATGGCGAGCGCGACGCAGACCAACCCCAAACCAGCCCAGAGATATTGCATTTGTTACTCCAATAGCTCTCGGATAACGGCATTGAGAACGGCGCGGCCCTGAGATGTGGCGCGTAGCTGGTCGTCTTCCAGGATCAACATGCCCAGATCGGCCAGCGTATCAAGTTTTTCCTGCGGCAGGTCTTCGCCCGAGAGTTGCTTGTACCTATCTATATTTAGGCCCTCTGCAATCCTAAGGCACATCATAAGGTATTCAAACGCTTGTTCACGCTGTGTTAGTTCGAACCGGTTGCTTTCTCCACTTCCATTTTCAACGGCGGCCAGCCATTTGGTTGGCGAAAGAAAGGTCTCGGTCGCAAATTTGTGGCCATCAAGGGTGATCCGCCCGTGTGCGCCTGGCCCGATACCCACGTAATCACCATAGCGCCAATAGATCAGGTTGTGCTGAGACTCCGCTCCGGATCGGGCGTGGTTTGAGACCTCATAGGCGGGTAAACCATGGGCCTCGCATATCTCTTGCGTGGCCAGATACATATCCGCCGCGCTGTCATCCTCGGGCAGACCGCGGAGCTTACCAACTGCATAGCGATCTCCGAACGCCGTACCCTCTTCGATGGTGAGTTGATAAAGCGACAGGTGATCAATCGCCATCGACAGGGCCTCGGCCAACTCAGCGCGCCACGCGTCCAGAGATTGATGTTGTCGGGCATAGATCAGATCAAAACTGACACGGTCAAAGCAGCTACGGGCAATATCAAAAGCGGCGCGGGCTTCAGCCACAGTGTGAATACGACCCAGGCGGCGCAGGTCATCGTCGTTGAGGGCCTGCACACCCATTGAAATACGGTTCACACCTGCATCGCGATAGCCTGCAAAGCGACCGGCCTCGACTGAGCCGGGGTTGGCTTCAAGCGTGATCTCCATATCGTTGGCGGGGCGCCAGAGGGCGCGGGCCTCTTCGATGATGGCAGAGATGGTGTCCGGCGCCATCAGCGATGGCGTGCCACCGCCAAAAAAGATCGTGTTAAGTACCCGACCTTGCGTTTCACTGGCTGCGCGCTTTAGCTCGTTCAGATAGCTATTAAGCCATTGTTTCTGATCAATATTTCTTGAAACGTGGCTGTTGAAGTCACAATAAGGGCATTTGGCCTCGCAAAAGGGCCAATGCACATACAGGCCAAAGCCCCCGTTGCGCCAATCATCCGCCAAAGCAGCCTTTCACGAACATCTCCACCGCGCGGCCGCGATGGCTGATCTTGTTCTTTTCCCAACGATCCATCTCGGCAAATGTAATGTCGTGTCCTTCGGGGACAAACATAGGGTCATAGCCAAAACCATCCTTGCCACGAATTGGCCAGGTCAAATGGCCTGGGGCCACGCCTTCGAACACTTCGTCATGCCCGTCAGGCCAGGCCAGAACCAGCGTACAGCGGAATTGCGCTGTGCGAGGATGGGCAGCATTCTTTGCTTCCAGCTCGTTATGTGCGCGGGTCATCGCCATCAGAAAATCACGGCCATTGCCGGTTTCTGCCCAATCGGCGGTGTAGATGCCTGGCGCGCCATCTAGCGCGTCGATGGTGATTCCGGAATCGTCCGACAGGGCGGGCAGTCCGGTGGCTTGCGCGGCGGCGTGGGCCTTAATCCGGGCGTTGCCGACGAAGGTATCCTCTGTCTCTTCTGGTTCAGCCAGGGCCAATTCACCAGCACCCACGACGGCAACACCAAAGGGTTCGAGGAGATGTGCCATCTCCTCAAGCTTGCCTTTGTTGTGCGTGGCGACCAGCAGCTTGTCCCCGTTGAACTTACGAGTCATGCGGTGGCAGCTTTCTGTGCGGCAGCCAGTTCAGCCACGCCCTTTTCCGCCAGATCCATCAATTGGTCCATCTGTGCGCGGCTAAAGACGGATCCCTCGGCACTCATTTGCACTTCGATTAGTTTGCTAGAGCCGGTCATGATGAAGTTGCCATCGACGCCGGCCTCGCTGTCCTCGGGATAGTCGAGGTCCAAAACTGGCTGACCCGCGTAGATTCCGCAGGACACGGCGGCGACGGGATCAACCAAAGGGTCCGAAATAACATCGCCTGTTTTCATCAGCTTGTTCACTGCCAGACGCAACGCCACCCAACCGCCAGTGATCGATGCACAACGTGTGCCGCCATCGGCCTGAATTACATCGCAGTCGACAGTGATCTGGCGTTCACCCAATGCAACTCGGTCTACACCGGCACGCAGAGCACGGCCGATCAGGCGTTGAATCTCTACGGTGCGGCCACCTTGCTTGCCGCTTGCCGCTTCACGCCGCATCCGCGTATTCGTCGCGCGGGGCAGCATGCCGTATTCGGCGGTGACCCAGCCCAGGCCCGAGCCTTTTATAAATGGTGGAACGCGGTCCTCGATCGTGGCGGTGCACAGTACATGGGTGTCACCCATCTTGATCAGGCAGGAACCTTCGGCATGTTTGGTAAAGCCGGTTTCAATTGAAACGGCGCGCATTTCGTTTAGATCACGTCCTGAGGGTCGCATGGAAAATCCTTTGTTTGCTGGGTTGGGGATATCGCTCTGCAGCGTTACGATGCAACCCCGATTGACCTTTCTTGTGCCTGCTATTTAATGACGATCCAGCAGAGGATTGCCGATGAGCGAAGCGAGCAAAATTCTGAGCGAGATGAACGACCGGTCACGTGAGGTGTTCCGGCTGATCGTCGAAAGCTATCTGGACAGCGGTGAGCCGGTCGGCAGCCGCACCCTGACACGCACGCTTTCGGAAAAAGTCAGCGCGGCGACCGTGCGTAACGTGATGCAGGATCTGGAATTCCTGGGCCTGCTGGACAGCCCGCATGTCAGTGCTGGTCGGATTCCGACGCAGCAGGGGCTGCGGATGTTCGTCGACGGATTGCTTGAAATGGGCGATCTGGGCGCGGATGATCGGCAGAAGCTGGACGAAACATTAGGCTCTAACGCGGGCGATGTTGGCGGAATGTTAGATCGTGTGGGATCGGCATTGTCACACGTGACACAAGGCGCTTCGCTGGTTCTGACACCCAAACATGAGGCTGAGATCAAGCATATCGAGTTCGTCTCGCTTGGTCATGATAGCGCTTTGGTGGTTCTGGTGTTCTCTGACGGGCAGGTGGAAAACCGGCTGTTTACGCCTCCACCCGGTCAGACACCAAGCTCGATGCGTGAGGCTGCGAATTTCCTGAATGCGCTGATCGAAGGACGTACGCTTAGCGAAGTGCGTCGCCAGATGCTGTCGCAGATAGATGCGCGGAAGCAGGAAATCGATATTTTGGCGCGTGAGATGGTCGAAAGCGGTATTGCTGCATGGGACGGGGATGGCAGCGACTCGGCGCGTTTGATCGTACGCGGACGCGCGAATCTACTGAATGAACCGGGCCAGGCCGAGGAGTTGGATCGAATCCGCACCCTGTTTGATGACCTTGAGCGCAAACGTGACATCGCTGAATTCCTTGAATTGACCGAGGAAGGTGAGGGTGTGCGCATTTTTATTGGCTCTGAGAACAAACTTTTCTCACTTTCGGGTTCCTCTTTGGTGGTGTCTCCATATATGAACGCTGATCGTAAGATAATCGGTGCGGTTGGGGTCATTGGACCCACACGTCTGAATTACGGACGGATCGTGCCGATCGTGGATTATACGGCGCAACTGGTTGGCAAGTTGATTTCCGACCGGAGCTAGAGGGTAAGAGATGGCAGAGCCCAAGAACGAAGATTTTCTGGACGACATCATGTCCGCAGAAGCAGAAGAGCTGGCCGAGGAATTTGCTGAGATCAGCGATGAAGCTCTGGAGTTGGACGAATTGCGCGCAGAGCGCGACGACTACAAAGACAAATTCATGCGTGCGCTTGCTGACGCTGAAAACGCCCGTAAGCGTGGCGATAAGGCACGTCGGGATGCCGAGCAGTACGGTGGATCCAAGCTGGCGCGTGACATGTTGCCGGTCTATGACAACATGAAGCGGGCGCTCGAGGCCGCAAACGATGAGCAAAAAGAGCTTGCTGCCGGCTTGTTGGAAGGCGTCGAACTCACCATGCGTGCGCTGAAGGACGTGTTCCAGAAGCACGGTATCGAAGTAATTACACCTGAGGTGGGCGACCGGTTTGATCCGAACGTTCATGAAGCGATGTTTGAGGCACCGGTTCCTGGCACCAAAGCAGGCGACATCATTCAGGTTTCGGCAGAAGGTTTCATGCTACACGACCGTCTGTTGCGCCCGGCGCAGGTAGGTGTTTCGTCTATGCCTGCGGGCTGATTGGCTTCAAAGAAGCCAAGCCTTCGGCGAGAGTATTTTTGAAAAGATGAAGGGGCGGTCAGGATTTGGCCGCCTCTTTTAGTTTGTATATCAGGTCAAGGGCTTCTCGCGGGGTCAATTCGTCCGGCAGGATTTCGTCGAGCATATCCGTAACGGGTGTTGCCTTGGGGGCGGGAGGTGGCGGCGGTGGAGCGGCTGAAAACAAGGGCAGATCGTCGATCAAGGCTTTTTGTTTGCCTCCTTCGCGCTCAGTTTTTTCCAACTGGTCCAGAACAACACGCGCGCGTTCGACAACTGAGGCGGGCAGGCCAGCAAGTTGAGCAACCTGGACACCATAGGATCGGTCGGCGGCACCTTTATGGACCTCGTGCAGGAAGATCACCTCTCCCTCCCATTCCTTGACGGCTACTGTAGCGTTGTCTACGCCCTCCAGACTTCCTGCTAGAGCCGTCAATTCATGGTAATGCGTTGCAAAGAGAGCGCGGCATTGATTGGCGGCGTGCAGGTGTTCCAGCGTGGCCCAGGCGATCGAAAGCCCGTCATAGGTGGCAGTGCCACGGCCGATTTCATCAAGAATGACCAGCGCGCGGTCGTCGGCCTGGTTGAGGATGGCTGCGGTTTCAACCATTTCGACCATGAAAGTTGATCGACCGCGCGCAAGATCATCTGAGGCCCCGACGCGGCTGAAGAGCTGGCTGACCACCCCGATATGCGCTTGCTCAGCAGGGACATAACTGCCCATCTGAGCAAGCAAGGCAATCAGCGCGTTCTGCCTCAAGAAGGTCGACTTACCGGCCATGTTCGGCCCGGTCAGCAACCAGATGGCGGCGCCATCTACAGCGCTGAGATCGCAGTCATTCGCAATGAAAGCATCGCCGCCTTGCTGGCGCAACGCGTGTTCAACAACCGGATGACGTCCACCTTCCACCTCAAAGCTGCGCGAGCTGTCGACCTGCGGACGACACCAGCCTTCCCCACGCGCTAGATCAGCCAAAGAAGTGGTCAGATCTAGTTCTGCCAGACCTCGAGCCGCTTGATTCAGTCGGGCGGCACGGTCCAGAATTTCGTCAGAAAGCCTTTGATAGAGCCGCTTTTCAATCTCCAACGCCAGATTTCCAGCGTTCAGGATGCGGGTTTCGATCTCGGACAGTTCCACGGTTGTGAATCGCACCTGATTGGCGGTGGTCTGGCGGTGGATATAAGTCTCAGAGAATGGCGGGCTCAGCATCTTCTCGGCATGGGTGGCTGTGGTTTCAATGAAATAGCCCAGCACGTTGTTGTGCTTGATCTTCAACGAGGTGATGCCAGTGTGTTCCGCATATTTCTGCTGAAACCCCGCAATAACAGAACGGCCTTCGTCGCGCAGCGTGCGGGCCTCGTCCAGCTCGGCATCAAAACCCGGAGCGATAAATCCACCGTCGCGCGCCATTAGGGGTGGTTCAGCAATCAATGCCTCATCGAGTAGGTTCAGTAGATCATCGAAACCTACGAGGTTCTGCAGAGCGGTTGCCAGCAGGATTGGCAGATCCTGACTCTCGCAAATTCCGGCAATCGCAGCAGCCTGAGTCAGCCCGTTACGAATGGCAGCCAGGTCACGGGGACCACCGCGTTCCAGTGACAGACGAGAAAGGGCGCGGTCCAGATCTGGTGTTTTACGTAGGGCTTCGCGTAGTTCCGAAGCAATTAGACTGTCTTCGGCTGCGAAACTCACGGCGTCCAACCGGGCGTTAATGACGTCCAGATTGCGCGAAGGACTGGATAGGCGCTGTTCCAGCAATCGCGCGCCACCTGGTGTAACTGTACGATCAACCACCGAAAGCAAAGAGCCCGAGCGACCACCGGACAAGGATCGGGTCAGTTCAAGATTACGACGTGTGGCCGCATCTATTTGCACTACCCGGTCCTCGGACTCTTTCAGTGGAGTTTGCAGAAGGGGTAGTTTTCCTTTCTGCGTGATCTCCAAATAGTCGATCAGCGCGCCCATAGCCGAAATTTCGGCGCGTCCAAAATTACCGAATGCATCCAGCGCGCCGACGTGAAACAAGCCGCAGATGCGCTTTTCAGCAGCAGTGCTGTCAAAGCTGGCACGTCCCACCGGGGTTAACGAAATGCCCAGATCGCGCACCGGTTCCTGCAACATCTGTTCCGTCCCGTCGGCCACGATTAACTCGGACGGGGCAAGCCGCGCCAGTTCGGGGCTGAGGCGTACGGAGGTCAATGGCATTACATGAAACGCACCCGTGGAAATATCAGCCCACGCCAGCGCAGCCTCATCCCGTACCTGGGAGTAGGCGGCCAGAAAGTTATGACGCCGCGCCTCCAGAAGCGCGTCTTCGGTCAGTGTTCCCGGAGTAACCAAGCGCACAACATCGCGCTTTACAACTGATTTAGAGCCTCTTTTCTTCGCCTCCGTCGGGCTTTCCATCTGCTCACAGACCGCAACACGAAAGCCTTTGCGGATCAAGGTCAGCAGATACCCTTCGGCAGAATGCACGGGCACGCCACACATCGGAATATCGGTTCCGTTATGCTTTCCGCGCTTGGTTAACGCGATGTCCAGCGCTTCGGCCGCGTTGACGGCATCTTCAAAGAACATCTCATAGAAGTCGCCCATGCGATAAAACAACAGGGCGTCTGGATGAGCCTCTTTGATCTCAAGGTATTGCGCCATCATCGGCGTGACTGTGGACAAAGGCGGCCCCCTTATGGCGTGTTCCGGCGCGACCTTACAAATCCCGCATCTTCTGTAAAAGCCGAAAACTCATTCCCGTTGAGGCGCGGCTCTGCCTGCGCTATGAGGCAAAAGCCCTTAAGTCATGGAAACGACCTGTAAGATGCCCAAAGCGAAGATCACCAAAGAAGAGGCGCTGGCCTTTCACCTCGACCCGACCCCCGGCAAGTGGGAGGTGCAGGCCACCGTTCCCATGACCACGCAGCGCGATCTGTCGCTGGCCTACAGCCCTGGCGTTGCGGTTCCATGTGAAGCCATCGCTGAAACGCCCGAGACCGCCTATGATTATACAAACAAGGGCAATCTGGTTGCTGTGATCTCGAATGGCACCGCCGTTCTGGGCCTTGGGAATCTTGGCGCGCTGGGCTCAAAACCGGTGATGGAGGGGAAATCGGTCCTGTTCAAGCGGTTCGCCGATGTGAACTCGATCGATATCGAGCTGGATACCGAAGACCCGGATGAGTTCTGCCGTGCGGTGCGTCTGATGGGTCCGACATTTGGCGGGATAAATCTGGAAGACATCAAGGCGCCCGAGTGTTTCATCATCGAACAGCGCCTGAAGGAAGAAATGGATATCCCAGTCTTCCACGATGACCAGCACGGAACAGCCGTGATCTGTGCTGCGGGCTTGCTGAACGCACTGCACATCTCAGGCAAAAAGATTGAAGATGTGAAAATTGTACTGAACGGGGCAGGTGCTGCTGGGATCGCCTGTATCGAACTGCTTAAGTCAATGGGCGCGCGGCACGAGAACTGCATTGTTTGCGATACCAAGGGCGTGATCTATCAGGGCCGGACCGAGGGCATGAACCAGTGGAAATCAGCCCACGCGATCTCGACCGATCTGCGCACTCTGGAAGATGCCATGAAGGGCGCGGATGTGTTCCTTGGCGTGTCGGTCAAAGGGGCTGTGACGCAGGATATGGTGGCCAGCATGGCCGACAATCCGGTCATCTTTGCGATGGCGAACCCCGATCCCGAAATCACACCGGAAGAGGCGCATGAGGTCCGCGTTGATGCGATCGTTGCGACGGGCCGTAGCGATTATCCGAACCAGGTGAACAACGTTCTGGGCTTCCCGTACCTTTTCCGCGGTGCACTGGATATTCATGCCCGTGCGATCAATGACGAGATGAAAATCGCTTGTGCCCACGCTTTGGCACGCTTGGCGCGTGAGGATGTGCCGGATGAGGTCGCCATGGCCTACGGCAAGTCGCTTACTTTTGGGCGCGACTACATCATCCCGACCCCGTTTGATCCGCGCTTGATTCACCGTATCCCGCCTGCGGTTGCCAAGGCCGGTATGGATACCGGCGCAGCCCGTCGTCCGATCATCGATATGGATGCCTATGAGTTGAGCCTCAAATCCCGCATGGACCCGACGGCCAGCATCTTGCGCGGCCTGAACGCACGTGCGCGTCAGGCGCAAAGCCGGATGATCTTTGCCGAGGGCGACGATCCGCGCGTGTTGCGCGCAGCCGTCATGTATCAACGCTCGGGCTTTGGGAAGGCGCTGGTTGTAGGGCGGCCGGACGATGTCAAAGAAAAGCTTGAAGCCGCTGGTCTTGGGGACGCAGTGCGCGAGATTGATGTGGTGAACGCGGCCAATACCTCACATCTCGAGGCCTATAAGGATTTTCTGTATCAGCGCCTGCAGCGCAAAGGGTTTGACCACAAGGACATTCACCGCCTCGCTGCGCGGGACCGACACGTCTTTTCGTCTCTAATGCTGGCGCATGGTCATGCGGATGGTCTGGTGACCGGGGCAACGCGCAAGTCGGCGCATGTTCTGGACCGCATCAACCATGTGTTTGACGCCGATGCCGCCCATGGCGCGGCGGGGGTTACTGCATTGCTGCACAAAGGACGGATTGTCCTGATTGGCGACACGCTGGTGCATGAATGGCCGGATGAGAACGATCTGGCCAATATCGCCGAACGCGCCGCAGCGGTGGCGCGTCATATGGGGCTTGAGCCCCGGGCGGCCTTTGTCAGTTTCTCGACCTTCGGTTACCCGGTGTCTGAACGTGCTGAGAAGATGCACCGTGCTCCGGTAGTGCTGGACGAGCGCGGCGTCGATTTCGAGTACGAAGGGGAGATGACGGTTGATGTGGCCCTGAATGTGGATCAGCAGGAAGCTTACCCGTTTCAACGCCTGACCGGACCAGCCAATATCCTGATTGTTCCGGCGCGACACTCGGCTTCGATCTCGACCAAGCTGATGCAGGAAATGGGTGGAGCCACCGTAATCGGTCCGATCCTGTCCGGCGTTGATAAGCCGATCCAGATCTGTTCGACGGTTTCGACCGCGAATGACATTCTGAACATGGCCATTCTGGCCTCCTGCGATATTGGGTAAATCATGACGATATGGAACCTAGGCTCTATCAACGCGGATATGGTCTATGCCCTGCCGCATTTGCCCGCGGCGGGTGAAACTCTTGCGGCCAGCGGGTTGCAAAGGTTTCTGGGCGGTAAAGGGGCCAACATGTCGGTGGCTGCGGCCCGCGCGGGGTCACGGGTTTCGCATATCGGCGCGGTCGGGTCAGATGGCCTTTGGGCGCGGGACAGGCTGACCGAATATGGCGTGGACACGCGGCATATTGCTGAGGTGGATGTACCCACGGGTCACGCGATCATCGCGGTGGACGCGCAGGGCGAAAACCTGATTGTTCTGTTTCAGGGTGCCAACCATGCCATATCGAATGACCAACTAGGGCAGGCGTTGTCCTCGGCCGTTTCGCGTGACCTGCTGGTGATGCAGAACGAAACCAATGCTCAGATTGAGGCCGCCAAACTGGGTTGCGAACTGGGGCTGACCGTGTGCTACGCAGCCGCTCCATTTCAAGCCGAGGCGGTACAGGCGGTTCTGCCGTATCTGGACTTTCTGATCCTCAACGAAGTCGAAGCCGAGCAATTGCAGGATGCAACGGACCTGGCCCCGTCTGAGTTGCCGGTCGAGCATGTGATCGTCACCTTCGGCTCAAAAGGTGCGCGGTATTACCAGCGGGGTCATAAACCACAAGCGTTTCGGGCGCATAAGGTCAACGCCGTGGATACCACGGGTGCTGGTGACACCTTTACCGGCTATGTGCTGGCGGGCATGGATCGGGGCATGCCAATGGAGCGGGCAATTGCCCAAGCGAACCGTGCCGCGGCCTTGATGGTTACGCGGCACGGAACAGCTGATGTTATTCCTGATCTAAAAGAGGTACGCGAAGCGCAGCTGGATTAGGAACCGGCAAAGGGCGCTTCGCTTCCCCACAATTGCTTGACGCGCGCATCGCGACCGCAGGCTTTGCGATAAGCTTTGTACGCGTTTTTCTGGCGCTTGGGACCAAACCGGGTTAGGACCAGCTTGTCGCCCTTGTAGTAATCCTGATGATAGGCTTCCGCTGGATAAAACGCTCCGGCCCGCAGGATCGGTGTGACCACCGTTTGACCCAACGCGTTTTGCGCGCTGCTCTTGGCCTGCTGCGCCGACGCCTTTTCCCCTGTATTAGAGACGAAAATGGCGGTCCGATAACTCTCACCACGATCGCAGAACTGACCTCCCGCATCAGTTGGATCGACCGACCGGAAGAACATGTTCAGCAAGGTTTCACGGGAAACGCGGGCGGGATCGAAGGTGATCTGCACCGCCTCGTAATGCCCGCTTCCGCCTTTTGAGACCTGATCATAGGTTGGGTTCTCGGTCGTACCGCCCGTATATCCCGAAACTGCACCTATTACCCCGGGCACGGATTCGAAATCGGATTCGACACACCAGAAACAGCCCCCGGCTACGGTCAGCGTTTCTGTCCCCGCCGCAGGGGCTGGCAAGGCGCGCAGCATTGCGACCAACAGGATCAGCACAAATAGAAGCGAAGGTTTCAGGCAATCAAGGTAAGTGGTCCGGGTCATGGCAGGTCTCCTTCCTAAGCCAAGCTGCCCGCTGGATCGCGCTTGTGCAATGTTCTGACATGATTTGTCACGCGCTGGTGAGACGAGTTTATCAGCCCAGTAACTGCCCCAGCTTCATCGCCACACCAATATTGCCTGAGATCTTCAGCTTGCCCAGCGCAACCCCGGTCATCGGGTTCAGCTTGCCGGTCAGCAGTTTGGTCAAGTTCTCGCGCGAGATGCGAATGGTGCAATCGGTCTCGCGATCTTTGGTTGAGGCAGTGTTGTCGGCCAGAACAATCACACCATCCTTACCGCAATCGAATTTCAGTGATCCGTCAAAGCCCTTGCCATTCAGACCTTTCTGAATTCCGTCGGCGATGTCTTGCAGCATGATCCGTCCTTCTTTGGCTGACGTGTGCGTAAAGAAAAACACCTGATCCGCGCAAGCCTGACCTGACGGGAACCGTGCAAAGAAAAACCCCGGCGCCTTATCGGACACCGGGGCCGTTTTTCGAATTCTGATTGCTTACTTGTTCAGTCGTTTGTCACGCGCCGCCAAGAGTTTCAGGCGCAGTGCGTTCAGCTGGATGAAACCTGCTGCGTCTTTCTGATCGTATGCGCCGGCGTCTTCCTCAAAGGTCACGTGTGCTTCGGAATAGAGCGAGTGATCCGACCAGCGGCCCACGGTCGAGGCCAAACCTTTGTACAGCTTTACGCGCACAGTGCCGGTGACATGTTCTTGCGACTTGTCGATGGCGGCCTGCAGCATCTCACGCTCAGGGCTGTACCAGAAGCCGTTATAGATCAGCTCGGCATATTGCGGCATCAGCTGGTCCTTCAGGTGCATCGCGCCCCTGTCCATGGTGATGGATTCGATGCCACGATGCGCTTCCAGCAGGATCGTGCCGCCCGGTGTTTCGTAGATACCGCGCGATTTCATGCCAACGAAACGGCCTTCGACCAGATCGAGACGGCCAATGCCGTGCTTGCCGCCATATTCGTTCAGCTTGGTCAGAATGGTTGCGGGGCTCATCGCCTCGCCATTGATGCTGACCGCGTCGCCCTTTTCAAAGCCGATTTCGATGAATTCGGCCTCATTCGGCGCGTCCTCGGGGTGGACGGTGCGCTGGTAGACGTAGTCGGGCGCCATGTCGGCGGGGTCTTCCAGAACCTTGCCTTCGGACGAGGTGTGCAGCAGATTGGCGTCGACCGAGAAGGGTGCCTCACCGCGTTTGTCCTTGGCAATCGGAATTTGGTTCGCCTCGGCAAATTCTAGCAGACGGGTGCGGCTGGTCAGGTCCCACTCGCGCCATGGAGCAATAACCTTGATGTCGGGGTTCAGCGCGTAAGCCGCCAGTTCGAACCGCACCTGATCGTTGCCCTTGCCGGTCGCGCCATGGGCTACGGCATCAGCACCGGTCGCCTCAGCAATCTCAACCAGTCGTTTCGAGATCAGAGGTCGTGCGATGGACGTACCCAGCAGGTATAAACCTTCATAAACCGCGTTGGCGCGGAACATGGGGAAGACGAAATCGCGGACGAATTCTTCTCGGATGTCCTCGATATAGATGTTCTCGGGCTTGATCCCAAGCAACTCAGCCTTTTTGCGGGCGGGCTCAAGCTCCTCGCCCTGACCCAGATCGGCGGTAAAGGTCACGACCTCACAGCCATACTCGGTCTGCAGCCATTTCAGAATGATTGAGGTATCAAGGCCACCGGAATAGGCCAGAACAACTTTCTTGGGCGCGGACATCTGACTTCCCTTTATGCGTAGAACGACTGGCCCCTAGCGGGTTTTGGACGCGGGGGCAAGCTGTGTGGATTGACGCAGGGCGGGAATTGAGGTGAAACGGTCCGTTAGAGAACAAGGAATAGTTGAGAGGGCGGTTTTTATGCTGGGATTAGAGATATTCGTGCATTCGGTGAGAATGGTTCTTAGGAATCTGACACAGGCATTGCAGATTTCTGTGGTACCAGCGTTGATTGGCGGCTTCCTAGCAATCGGCTTGTTCTTTCTGTTCGGCATCCCGTTTGAAGAATTTAACAGTGAAACCACTGGCTTCCCTGACGGTGTAACGGCGGCATCCTTCACCGGATTTCTGCTTTGCTTTATGGCCGTTATCTTTGGGGTCATGCTTTGGATTGTCGTGTCGTGGCACCGCTTTGTTCTTCTTGAGGAATATCCAAGCGGTTTGGTTCCGCCTTTCAGGTTCGACCGTGTGCTCGCCTATTTCGGGCGTCTCCTGATGCTCGGCCTAATCGCTATTATCATCATGATACCGGGGACGTTGATCATGAGTATGATGGCGCAAGCCTCTGCAGTGCTGGGAATTCTGGTTTGGCTGGGTTTGATTATCTTTCTCACCATCGGATTCTATCGGGCCTCCCCGATTTTGCCCGCCGCAGCGATCGGAAAACCCCTAAAGCTGTCCGAAGCTTGGCAGGCGACCTCTGGCGCAAGCGGAGCAATCGCACTACTGGTCGTCTTGTCCATCCTCTTCCAATTGTTGCTTCAGCTGCTCGCATCATTGCTGCTGTTCGTCCCGATCATCGGTATCTTCATTGTCATGTTTGCGAGCATGCTGATCGTCCCATTGATCAATGTTAGCATCCTGACGACGATCTATGGTGTGTTCATCGAGAAACGCGAGTTGTCCTGAGCCCGTACACATATGTATTCCTTGCCCTTTCAGCGGTGATCGGGCAGGGAAATCGACATGACCAGTTTCATGACCCGTGCCCATGCTGCCGAACAGGCGATGCGCTCTGTTTTTCCAGCAACGCCTCTACAGCGGAATGCCCATCTGTCCGACCGTTATGGCGCGGATATCTGGCTCAAGCGCGAAGACCTCAGCCCGGTGCGGTCCTACAAGATCCGCGGCGCATTCAATGCGATGCGCAAGCAGCAGGGGCAGGAGCTATTCGTTTGTGCCAGCGCAGGCAATCACGCGCAGGGCGTGGCCTATATGTGCAAGCATCTAGGCGTGAAGGGCGTGATCTTCATGCCGGTGACAACGCCGCAGCAGAAGATACAGAAAACCCGTATCTTTGGTGGTGACAATATCGAGATACATCTGACCGGTGACTATTTCGACGATACTCTGTCCGCCGCTCAATCCTGGTGTGCAGAGCAGGGTGGGCATTTCTTGTCTCCGTTCGACGATGCTGATGTGATCGAGGGACAGGCCTCTCTGGCGGTAGAGATCGAAGCGCAATTGAGCGGCGTGCCTGATCACGTGATCCTGCCTGTTGGCGGTGGCGGAATGTCTTCGGGGGTCGCGACGTGGTTTGGGGGCCGGACGCATTGTTTATTTGTGGAGCCAAAAGGCGGCGCGTGCTTGCATGCGGCAATGGCAGCGGGACATCCGGTGGCGTTGGACCACGTGGACAATTTTGTAGACGGCGCGGCGGTCGGAAAAATTGGTGCGAAACCCTTTGAGCTGCTGAAGGATCGTCACCTGTCAGATGTTTTGGTCCTGTCCGAGGATCGGATTTGTACCACCATGATCGAGATGCTGAATGTCGAAGGCATCGTTTTGGAGCCAGCTGGTGCCTTGGCGATTGAGGCGGTTGCCGATGTTCAGAGCTTTATCCGTGGCAAGACAGTGGTCTGCGTGACTTCTGGAGGCAATTTTGATTTCGAGCGCCTGCCTGAAGTGAAAGAGCGCGCGCAGCGCTATTCAGGCGTGAAGAAATACTTCATCCTACGACTACCGCAGCGCCCAGGTGCGTTAAAAGAGTTCTTGGGTATCCTTGGCCCAGAGGACGATATTGCACGATTTGAATACATGAAAAAATCGGCGCGCAACTTTGGTTCTGTTCTGATCGGAATAGAGACCCGCAAACCCGAGAATTTTATGCGTCTGTTCGCGCATCTGGATGACGCAGGGTTCACGTATACAGATATCACCGAGGACGAGACCCTGGCGCAGTTTGTAATTTAGAGCAGGTTTTCGGCGAGACCCGCCTGAAACAAGGCTTTCGATGCGTCATAAGTCGCACAGATTTCACCCAGATCGACTGCAGCGCCGTCGCCCGCAGCGCCGTCGCCCGCCGTCCTGACATAGCTTCGAGAAGCTGTCGAACCCAAGACTTAATGCGCTGCCTTTCAGGAAATGCAGGTTCTGCTCGATCTCGATCCGGGCCGTATCATCGCGCAGCTTCTTGATGACCTCCTGAACCTCGTCCAGAAAGATATCGACAACCTCATCGAATTCGTCTGCGCCGACCTCATCACGTAACTGTTTGACTCTGGACCACTGAATCATGCCACCCCCTTGCGGTTGCATATTGGTATCCTGCTGCGGGTAAATGAGGAGTTAAGCTTTGGCTGCTCGATCTTTCATCGGATGTTAAGCTGACGCCTTTAGCGTTTTGTCAACTGGAGAGTTGAGTAAGTACAGGGACTTCATGGTGCCGGATGCCAGTCATGTTGAGACCCGGGTCGAGCTGGATTTTGGCGCGATCCGTAAGGTTCTTGTTGTAGACGATAGCCGTCTGCAGCGGCGCATTCTGGCCGCCTCGCTGAAGAAGTGGGGGTTCGAGGTTCTTGAGGCCGATAGCGGTGAGGCTGCGATTGAGTATTGCGCAACCGATACACCCGATCTGGTTCTCAGCGACTGGGTCATGCCGGGCATGGGCGGGCTGGAGTTCTGCCGCGCCTTTCGAGAGCTGGACAGTGAGCAATATAGCTATTTCATCCTTCTGACCTCAAAAAGCGAAAAGCAGGAGGTCGCGCGCGGACTGGATGCCGGGGCGGATGATTTCCTGATCAAACTGCTGGAGGCGGATGAGCTGCGTGCGCGCATCTCGGCGGGTGCACGCATTTTGGACATGCAACGGGAATTGTCGCGAAAAAACCAACTGATCGAAACGGCGTTGAATGAACTCAAACTTGCGCACGACGCGATCGACAAAGATCTGATGCAGGCGCGAAAGATTCAGGAATCGCTGGTGCCAGAGTTGAAGGGAACCTTCGGTAAATCTCAGGTTAGTCTGCTTTTGAAACCCTGTGGGCATATCGGCGGCGATCTTGTTGGAATGTTCTCACCCGGTGTTAATCGGCTGGGGTTCTATAGTATCGATGTCTCAGGCCATGGCATCACATCCGCGATGATGACGGCTCGTCTGGGCGGGTATCTGTCGAGTACGCATTTCGACCAGAACATCGCGATGGAACGACGGCTCAGCAAATTCTACGCCTTGCTACCGCCCGAAGAGGTCGCGTCTCTGCTCAACTCCCGTCTGATCGCCGACACCGGGATCGAAGAGTATTTTACGATGGTTTATGCCATCTTTGATCTTCGCAACGGACATCTAAAAATGGTGCAGGCAGGTCACCCGCATCCGCTGCTGATGCGCCATGATGGCAAAACCGAGTTTTTGGGCGAAGGTGGGTTGCCAATTGGTCTGCTGCCGGAAGCACAGTTTCAGCAAACCGAAACCTATATGCAGCCGGGCGACAAGCTGCTGTTGCACTCGGACGGGTTTACAGAATGTCAGCTCGCCGATCGCAGTTTGCTGGATGAAGACGGGCTTAGGTCAATGGCTGTCGAGTGCGCTGAAGATAACGGTGGGCTGGAATTCCTCGAGGATATGTTTTGGCGACTCAGTCAGGTGATGTCGCCAGACAGCGGCATGACCGATGACGTCTCTGCCGTGTTTTTTGAATATAACGGACCTTAGAGCCCACGCAGGTGGCGCTGGGCGAAGTGGGCGTCGCCCTCATTGCCTAACAGATGAACGGCATCTGTGGTCTCCATCCAAATGGCCTCGTGAATGTCTTCGGTCGGAGGGCCTAGGCGACGGACGGGGTGGGCGCGGTAGATCAGGCAGACTTTCTCGGCCCACAGGCCGTATTCCGGCATGTAGGTGTATCGCCGAAACGCACCCACACGCCGGGGTGCGGCGATCAGCCAACCGGTTTCTTCGTAAACCTCACGGTGAAGCGCCGTAATGGGTGATTCCCCGGGATCGATGCCACCGCCCGGCAGCTGAAGATCGGGGCCAGGTTCCAGCTGACAGGTTAGCAACAATCGGTTGCCTTGAGGCAGCAGAGCATATACGCCGACACGCCGGGTGTATTTACGATCTGCCTCGGGGCTTTCACCGAACCGTCTGATCATGTAAGGCCCCTTTCAACCAAAACTGTTCAACCTATATGGTGGCGGTATGCCAACCTGTGGCGCTTAAGGAAACCCCATGTCCATTGGAACCAAAATCGCGTGGGACGACACGGTCCTGCCCTTTCAACTCGATATACCCGACATGCGTGGCCGTGTGGCGCGGCTGGACGGTGTGTTAGACGGCATCCTGAAACAGCACGACTACCCTGAGGTGGTCGAGGCGCTGGTGGCCGAGATGGCCCTGCTGACCGCTTTGATCGGGCAGACAGTATCGCTGCGCTGGAAGCTGTCTTTGCAGGTGCAGTCCAAGGGCGCCGTACGGATGATCGCAACCGATTACTACGCGCCGCAGGTCGAAGGTGAGCCCGCGCAGATCCGTGCCTACGCCAGCTTTGATCGTGACCGGCTGACCGATGCTGCCCCCTTCGATCAGGTGGGTGAGGGCTATTTCGCCATCATGATCGATCAGGGCGAGGGCACGCAGCCCTACCAAGGCATCACGCCATTGGCCGGCGGATCGCTGAGCGCCTGTGCTGAGGCTTACTTTGCACAGTCTGAACAGCTGCCAACCAGGTTTTCACTGAGCTTCGGCAAATCGACCGAACCCGGTGTCGGGGAACACTGGCGCGCAGGCGGGATTATGTTGCAGCACATGCCCAAGGCCTCGCCCTTTGCCGCGTCGGGGGAGGGCAACGGAGAGATTCTGACCGCCTCGGACCTTGTGGATGGCGAAGAAGGTGAAAACTGGGGTCGCGTCAACATCTTGCTCGACACCGTGGATGATCTGGAATTGATAGGGCCGGTGATCGCTCCGACCGACCTGCTGGTGCGTCTGTTTCACGAGGAACAGCCCCGTGTATACGATGCGCAGCAAGTGCAGTTCGGCTGCACCTGTTCCGAAGATCGCGTACGGCAAAGTCTGTCGATCTATTCGGCGCAGGATATCGAGAAGATGACGACCGATCAGGGTACTGTAACGGCCGACTGCCAGTTCTGCGGTGCACATTACGTGCTGGACCCAACAACTGTCGGGTTCGAGGCCGAAGGTCCGGATGGCGCGTGATCTGATTTCGGAACTGACAGCGGCTCTGTGTCGTGATGGCGATGGGTCCAGTGACTTTGATCTGAACCCGGAGACCGTGCTGCCTGCGGGGCGCAAACTGCGCCCTGCGGGTGTGTTAGTGCCTGTTTCCATAGTCGGCGATGTGCCGCAGTTGATCCTGACCAAGCGCTCTTCGGCGTTGAAGCACCACCCAGGCCAAATCGCTTTTCCGGGTGGAAAACAGGATGAAGGTGACGCGGATGTCACGGCCACCGCCTTACGCGAAGCCCGAGAAGAAATCGGTCTACCACCCGAATTGCCGCGCATACTGGGCCATCTGCCAACCCATGAAACCGTAACCTCCTTTTCGGTCACGCCTGTTGTTGCGATCCTTGAAGCCAGCTTCGAAACCATCGCCGAACCGGGCGAAGTGGATGAGGTCTTCTCAGTTCCGCTTGCGCATGTCTTGAACCCAGAGAATTATGTCGTCGAGTCGCGCCGTTGGCGCGGCCAAAGACGGTATTACTATGCTGTACCCTATGGCCCCTACTACATCTGGGGAGCAACGGCGCGGATGCTGCGGGGACTGGCAGCGCGGATGAGTGAATGAAGCGGATCACGGAAGACTGGTTAACCGAACAAGCTACGCAAGATGTGTGCGCCGCACTGACTAACGGCGGGGCGCAGGCGCTTTTCGTCGGTGGTTGTGTGCGCAATGCTCTGCTGCACGCACCGGTTTCAGACATCGATATTGCCACGGATGCAAAGCCCGAGCGGGTTATGGAACTGGCGCAGAAGGCTGGGCTGAAACCAATCCCGACTGGGATCGAACATGGCACGGTAACCGTCGTCAGCAAGGGTATTCCTCATGAGGTCACGACGTACCGCCGTGATGTCGAAACGGATGGTCGACGTGCGGTTGTGGCCTTTTCCGACAGGGTCGAAGAAGACGCTGCGCGTCGTGATTTCACTATGAACGCGCTTTACGCTCGACCTGACGGCACGATCCTTGATCCGCTGAACGGTTTGCCGGATCTAAAGGCGCGTCGCGTGCGCTTCATCGGCGAGGCCAGTGATCGCATCCGCGAAGACTACCTGCGATCGCTCAGATACTTCCGCTTTCACGCTTGGTATGGTGATGCAGACCAGGGTTTCGACCCCGATGCGCTGGATGCGATTGCTGCGAATTTGGACGGGTTAGAGACACTTTCCCGCGAAAGGGTTGGAGCCGAGATGCTGAAACTTCTCGCTGCGCCTGACCCCGCGCCGTCGGTTGCCGCCATGCGCAGCACAGGTGTTCTGGCGCAGCTTCTACCCGGTGCGGATGACCGGGCTTTGGCGATCCTTATCAAGTTGGAACAAGACGCCCACGCCGCGTCCGAAGCGATTCGCCGTTTGGCTGCAATTGCACCGCCTGAAGTCGCAAAAACCCTGCGCCTCAGCCGTGCGCAACTGCAAAGACTGACCCGGATGCGCGACGAAGCGATGGCGATGACCAGCGTCGCGGAACTGGGTTACCGCTATGGCTCGGAAGGCGGTTTGCACGAGACGCTTTTGCGCCACGCATTTCTTGAACAGCCATGGTCAGAAGACCTGAGCCAAGCATTGCAACATGGGGCCGCAGCCAGTTTCCCGATTAAGGCGTCGGATTTGATCCCAGCCTTCTCGGGTCCCGCGCTGGGCAAAAAACTGGCCGAGCTTGAGGCGCGGTGGATCGCGTCGGATTTTACGCTCAGCCGCGAAGAATTGCTGGCGGAATAAATTGAAGTCTCAAAAGGGGATGACAAACCCGATTTGATTTGGCAGGGTGCGCCTGACTCATATGGAGGGAGGAATGCGAATGTATTACGGGATCTGGTTCGGCTAAAGCCCGGAACACTTTGACCCGTAGGGGTGGTGTTCTGGCGCCATCTTTGTTCGCATGACCTATTTTTTGCTCAATCGGAGCACTCTCTATGTTTCGCTACTTCGAAAACCTCATTGACCCTTTTGTCGCCTATGAACAGGTAGATACCCCACCTACGCGGCTGTGGCCTTTCATGTTGGGCTATTCGCAGCCTTTCAAACGCGTTTTCGTGCTGGCCGCACTGATGTCCGTGATGGTTGCTGCGGTCGAGGTCGGACTGATCTTTTATATGGGCCGCGTTGTGGATCTGCTGGGAAGTTCACCCGCTGAATTTTGGCAGGCGCATGGGACAGAGCTGATCGTGGTCGCCGCGCTGATTCTGTTCATTCGTCCCATTCTGCAGCTGGTTGACGTCTTGCTGCTCAACAACACGATCCTGCCGAACTTTGGCACGCTGATCCGTTGGCGGGCGCACAAACATGTTCTGCGACAATCGGTAGGTTGGTTCGAGAATGACTTTGCCGGGCGTATCGCAAACCGGGTTGTTCAGACCCCGCCCGCTGCGGGCGAGGTTGTGTTTCAGGTCTTTGACGCGATCTCTTTCTCGATTGCCTACATGATCGGCGCGGCCATTCTGCTGATGGCGGCTGATCCGCGCCTGTTGCTGCCGCTGCTGATTTGGCTGGT
The DNA here is from genome assembly GCF_056540425.1 of Ruegeria sp. AN6. Classification (NCBI taxonomy): domain Bacteria; kingdom Pseudomonadati; phylum Pseudomonadota; class Alphaproteobacteria; order Rhodobacterales; family Roseobacteraceae; genus Ruegeria; species Ruegeria sp. AN6. The sequence goes on along the minus strand of NZ_JBQFWR010000014.1, from coordinate 43,174 downwards.
GTTCTATGGGGCCTTGGTGCGGTGGACCGTCAAGCGGGTTGGCCCCGCGTCGCAGGCGGCGTCGGATGCAAGATCGACCGTGACGGGGCGCGTGGTGGACAGCTATACCAACATTCACTCCATCAAGATGTTTGCCCATGACGCGCAGGAACAGGATTATGCGCGCGAGGCGATTGCAGAAACCCGCCGCACTTTCCAGATCGAGATGCGGGTTTTCACCATTATGGATGCCGCACTGGTTGCGTTGAACGGTGTGCTGATCGTGGGTGTCGTTGGCTGGGCGATCCTGCTTTGGGCGCAAGGTAGCGCTACGGTCGGTGTGGTGGCCGCCGCCACTGCGTTGACGCTGCGGCTGAATGCCATGACCGGATGGATCATGTGGGCGTTGACCAGCTTCTTCCGGGAACTCGGCATCGTTGCTGAGGGTATGCAAACCATCGCGCAACCCATCGATTTGTTGGACGAGTCTGATGCGCAGCCCTTGCGTCTGGGCAATGGCCAAATCGAAATCCGCGACCTGTCGCATCATTATGGGCGGGAAACTGGTGGTTTAGATCACGTCAACCTGACCATCCGGCCGGGCGAAAAGATTGGCCTGATCGGGCGGTCGGGGGCCGGAAAATCGACTCTAGTAAAGCTACTATTGCGGTTTTACGATGTTGAACAGGGTGCGATACTGATTGATGGTCAGGATATTTCGAAGGTCACGCAGGACAGTTTGCGCAGCCATATCGGGATGGTTCAGCAAGACAGCGCTCTGCTGCACCGCTCGGTGCGGGCTAATATTCTTTATGGCCGACCTGATGCGACCGAGGATCAGATGATCGCCGCCGCAAAACAGGCCGAAGCGCATGAGTTCATCCTCGATCTGCGGGACCCGGAAGGGCGCACCGGTTATGATGCGCATGTTGGCGAGCGAGGTGTGAAACTGTCTGGCGGTCAGAGGCAGCGGGTGACGCTGGCGCGTGTGATCCTTAAAGATGCACCGATTTTGCTGTTGGATGAGGCGACATCCGCCCTAGATTCCGAAGTCGAAGCTTCGATACAGGAAACACTCTACGGCATGATGCAAGGCAAGACCGTGATCGCCATTGCGCACCGGCTCAGCACGATTGCGCAGATGGACCGCATTCTGGTGATGGATGGTGGTCGCATCGTCGAACAGGGCGGCCATTCCGAATTGCTGGCGCAAGGAGGGCTTTACGCCCAGTTCTGGGCGCGGCAATCTGGGGGCTTCCTGAACCCGGAGGCCGCTGAATGAAGATTGCCGACCTCATCCAACCGTTCAAAGACATCGAAACGCCCCCGCCGCAAACACTGGGGGCGTTCATTCGCTGGAGCCTGTCCGGCGCCTGGCCGATGCTATTCGTCGCCGCTGCGTTCTCGGCAATCGCGGGCGCGATGGAAGCGGGCACTGCGTGGGTCCTGGGGCGCGTTATCGATCTGACTTCCGCAAGCGGGCCCGACGCGTTTCTGACCGGCGGCAATCTTGCGATCATTTTGGGCGCTGTCGCATTCTTCATGCTGCTGCGTCCCGCGCTGTTTGGGCTGTCATCAATCGCGAACAACTACATCGTCATGCCCAACATCACGCCGCTGGTATTGGCCAAGCTGAACCGGTGGACGCTGGGTCAATCGGTGACCTATTTCGACGATGATTTCGCCGGGCGGATTGCCCAAAAACAGATGCAAACCTCAAATGCGATGACGCAGGTGGTGTCCGAAACCATCAGCGCGATTGTGTTCGCCTTGGCCTCGCTTGCGGGGTCATTGCTTTTGTTAGGGTCTATTCATCCGCTTGTTATGGTCCCGTTCGCCGCTTGGTTGGTTATCTACTTCCTGCTGGTGCGCTGGTATCTTCCACGCATTCGTGTGCGCTCTGCCGCGCGTGCTGGAGCACGGGCGATGGTGTCGGGCCAGGTCGTTGATACGATCACAAATATCAAGACGGTCAAACTGTTCGCTCATTCGGAATTCGAAGACCACGCGGCACGCAACTCCATGGTCGACCTGCGAGAACGGTCGCTGGAGTTCGGCAAGTTGTCGGCCAGTTTCCGTTTCATCCTGATGACGTTAGCCGGGGTTCTGCCGGTCCTGCTGATCGGTGCAACGCTGTGGCTTTGGCGGATGGGCGGCGCGACTGCTGGGGATATCGTAGCGGCTGGCGCTGTGGCGATCCGTATCTCACAAATGACCGGCTGGGTCAGTTTCACGTTGATGGGCTTATACGCCAATGTTGGCGAGATCGAGAACGGAATGCATACCTTGACCAAGCGCGACCGGGTCGAAGATGCACCCAATGCAACACCGCTTGTGGTCTCGGAAGGTGAGATCGCCTTTGACCATGTCAGCTTTGCCTATGGCCGCGATGTGGGTGGTGTGTCTGACTTGCATTTCACCGCAACTCCGGGTGAGAAGCTGGGCATTGTCGGAGCCTCGGGTGCGGGGAAATCCACCTTGGTTTCTCTGCTACTTAGGCTCTATGACGGGGAATATGGCGTCATTTCCATAGACGGGCAGGATGTTTCTCAGGTGACACAGGACAGTCTGCGCCAACAGATCGGGATGGTCACGCAGGAAACCGCGATGTTCAACCGCTCGGCGCGCGAGAACATCCTCTATGGCCGTCCTGATGCGTCCGAGGCTGAAATGATTGAGGCCGCGACTAAGGCCGAGGCGCATGAATTCATCCTGGGGCTTGAGGATGCGCAGGGGCGTAAGGGCTATGATGCGCATCTCGGTGAGCGGGGTGTGAAACTCAGTGGCGGACAACGGCAGAGGATCGCTTTGGCTCGCGCAATCCTGAAAGACGCTCCAATATTGGTTCTGGACGAGGCGACCTCTGCGCTGGATTCCGAGGTCGAGGCCTCGATTCAGGCCGCGCTGCACCGGGTGATGCAGGGCAAGACCGTTCTGGCGATCGCGCACCGCCTCTCCACGCTCAGCGAGATGGACCGGATCATCGTTCTGGATCATGGACATATCGTTGAAAGCGGTACTCATGAGGCACTGTTGGAACGGGGTGGGCTTTATGCCCGGTTCTGGCACCGCCAGTCGGGTGGGTTCATTCAGGCGGAGGCGGCAGAATAAGGGGTTTTGTTGGTCGTAAACCATCGGTATCAGGCCCCCATGACGCAGCACTACACTATAAACCGCCTTGGACATCAGGGCGACGGGATCGCCGATGGTCCGATCTATGCGCCACGCACCCTGCCGGGTGAGGTGATCAGCGGCACGCTGCTGGGGCAGTTCCTGAGTGACATCCGTGTCGAAACGCCCTCGGATCAGCGGGTCAAGGCACCTTGCCGTCATTACAAGACCTGTGGTGGCTGCCAGATGCAGCACGCAGCTGACGACTTTGTCGCCAACTGGAAGGTCGACGTGGTCCGCAACGCGCTCGCCGCGCAGGGGCTCGATGCCCCGATGCGGCCCATTCACACCTCGCCTGAACGATCCCGCCGTCGTGCGACCATCGCCGTTCGGCGCACCAAAAAGGGTACTCTGGCCGGGTTCCACGGACGCGCTTCGGAAACGATCACCGAAATTCCGGATTGTCACCTGCTGCATCACACCTTGATCGACGCCATTCCGGTGGCCGAAGCCTTGGCCATGTTGGGTGGCAGCCGCAAAGGCGTGCTGGCCGTAACGCTGACCCTGTCCGAAGTCGGTCTGGATGTGGCGGTCAAAGGCGGCAAACCGCTGGATGGACCATTGGAACTGGCGCTCGCGCAAGCGACCGAGCTCCACGGTCTTGCCCGGCTCAGTTGGGATGATGAAGTTATCGCCATGCGTGAGCCTCCGATCCAACGCTTTGGAAACGCTGGCGTCACCCCGCCGCCCGGAGCATTTTTGCAAGCCACCAAGGATGGAGAACAGGCTCTATTACAGGCCGTTTCCGATGCGACGCTGGGGGCCAAGCGGATCGTCGATCTTTTCGCGGGATGCGGAACTTTCTCGCTGCCGCTGGCACAGACCGCAGAGGTGCATGCGGTCGAGGGCGAGGCCGAAATGACGAAGGCCTTGGATCAGGGATGGCGCAAGGCGCAAGGCCTGAAACAGGTCACGACAGAGGCACGAGACTTGTTTCGCCGCCCGCTCATGCCCGATGAGCTCAAGAAATTCGATGCTGTCGTGCTAGACCCGCCGCGCGCAGGGGCCGAGGCGCAGGTGGCCGAGTTAGCGCAGGCCCAACGCCCAGTGCTCGCATATGTCTCATGCAATCCGGTGAGTTTTGCGCGCGACGCGAAAATATTGGTTAACGCCGGATATACCCTTGAATGGGTGAAGGTGGTTGACCAATTTCGATGGTCGTCACACACCGAACTTGCCGCTCGGTTCACTTTGAACAATTAGCCCTGAGATAAGGACCACCCGCATGGTGATCGCCCAACGACTGCTGCCCATCATCGAAGCGCCTACTTTCGGGAAGTTCATAACCGGCGTGATCCTGTTCAATGCGGTCCTGTTGGGGATGGAAACATCACCCACGCTGATGGAGGCGGCAGGCCCGCTGATCGTGACGCTTGATAAACTGTGCCTCACCATATTCGTCATCGAAATCGTGGTGAAACTGATCGCGACTGGGCGTCGGTTCTTCACAAGCGGCTGGAACATTTTTGACTTTGTGATTGTGGGTGTCGCCCTTGTCCCCAGCGCGGGGGCGCTTTCTGTTCTTCGGGCGCTGCGTATCTTGCGGGTATTGCGCGTCATCTCCGTTGCGCCGCGCCTGCGCCGAGTAGTCGAAGGCTTCATCTCGGCGCTGCCGGGCATGGCCAGCGTGTTCCTGCTGATGGCGATCTTGTTCTATATCGGCGCGGTGATATCGACCAAACTGTTCTCATACAGCTTTCCGGATTGGTTCGGTGATCTGGGCATGTCTGCCTATACGCTGTTCCAGATCATGACGCTGGAAAGCTGGTCCATGGGGATCGTCCGCCCGGTGATGGAGGTCTATCCCTACGCCTGGCTATTCTTTGTTCCCTTCATCATGGTGACCACCTTTGCGGTGGTTAACCTTCTGGTTGGTCTGATCGTGAACTCGATGCAGGATGCCCACCATGCCGAGGATGAGGTCAAAACAGACGCCTATCGTGACGAGGTTCTTGAAAGGCTCGAGTCGATTGAACGCCGCCTGACGGAACAGTCGTACATCAAAAAGTGATTTAAGTTTCGCGCAAATCTGGCATAATAATTGGCAAAAAAGAGCATCAGGCAGTGAAAACTATGGATCGTCGAGCATTTGGAATGGGCGCGATGGCAACGCTGAGCCTTTCAGCGTGCGCCTCAGCGAAACCCAGATTTCTTTCTTATCGCGGGCCCGAGGTGACCTCTTTGGTCATCAACAAGGGCGCACGCAAGATGTATCTTCTTCATAACGAGCAGATTTTACGGGAATATGATGTCGATCTGGGATTTGCGCCCAGAGGCACAAAAACCAAAAAAGGCGATGGCCGCACGCCTGAGGGCACTTATCTGATTGACCGCCGCAACCCACGTAGTCGGTATCACCTGTCGCTGGGCATCTCATATCCGAACTCGGAAGATCGGGCGAAGGCCAAGGCCGCTGGCGTTGATCCGGGTGGTGATATCTTCATTCACGGACAGCCGAACCTACGATCCGAGTTCAAGCGTGCGAAGAAGACGCCTGATTGGACAGCGGGCTGCATCGCTGTGAAAAATGATGAGATCGAAGAGATTTACGCGATGGTGAACGAAGGAACTGTCATCACTCTGCGTCCCTGACTCAAAGCGAATTCCAAGCACCAAACCCGAACTGCACATAGTCGCGCTGGTAGGCTTCGGCTGCCAGCGCTTCAAGCCGTGCATCGTAAATTTGATCCAGCGAGAAGGGCACATCAGGCTTTGCCTTCACCGGAGTTGGCGGTGCTTCGTGTCCCACTTGACGGGCAAGCTCGGGCAATTTGATTGCCATCTCATTCTCACGCAGAATCAGATCGGGTAGAGTGAATCCAGCCATGCCTTCCAGTGTTTGCACCTGCCCGCACCATTCTCCATCGACGCGGATCGGGGTCTGACCGGCAAGTATACTGCGCAACATGCCCAGATATGCCGAGAAAGCTTCGTAATGTTGGTCAAGTGAATAAGCACCTAGATCACCTTTGGTAGGCAGCGGCACTTTGTAACGCCGGCTCAGCATATTGCGGATGCTGACATAGGCGCCGGGGCCGGTGTGTAGGATACGGTCACAGAATACCGCATGCGCGCGCGCCAACGGATGCCGCAGCACTGTGAATTTGCGGTGACCGGGATGGCTTTGCATCCATTGACGCGTCTGTTTCTGATTGCGGCCAGTGATCAGATCATCGGGTGTGACTCCATCGAGATCGGCAAGCCACTGCGCAATTTCCGCCTCGGGGCCCCCGCGCACGGGTAGATACATCAGGGGCGTGTTTGCTGCGCCCACATAGCGCGACACGGCAGGACCGCGGCGCGGCTCGAAACTTGGGATTTGGTGCAAATTGAACCGATCATACTGTGACAGTGCCCGCTCCATGTCGTCTGGATTGGTCACTTTCGACAAGGCGGGTGCGGGGTTCTGGCGCTTGAGATGTTGGTTCAGCTCGGCAAGCCGTGCGCTGACGCCCAGCCAGGCTGCAAGCCCGTTCAGAACGTCCAGATCATTCAGATCGTCGTAGTCTATATAAAACGGCGTCTGTCCTGTGGTTTGCAAGTGCTTGAGAACGGTCTGTTGAAACGCCTGCCGTTGTTCAAGTTGGTCACAGAACTCTTCGGTGTCAAAGGTGACCTGCGCGTCGCGGCGCTGCTTGATGTTTACCAATCTCCACTGCTTGGTCTCCAACGCGATTTTCCACGAGATGTAGCTGTCCAGAGGATTGCGCATCAGGATGATTTTGGCACAGCGTGGATCATCAAGCGCAGGCCCAAGGGCACGCGCATCGTGATCACTGAAGAATCGAAAGCCGTTCATCTCACCCGGTGCGTTTCGGATCGCATTGATCAGAGCCAGAGGATCGTTCTCGCGATCTTCTAGAGTAAACCCAAGAACGCTATCCAGTTTTGGCAGACCGACGAAGTAGGGGTTGAACGCCTCACCGTGACAGGTCACCCCGTCGAGCGTATTCAACTGCAATTCCAACAGGTTCGAGCCAGTACGCATATCGGCCAGTACGATGAAGTAATCGAAGCGGCGGGTCATTTTTAATTACTGCACCAGATAAGGCTTTTTGAACGATTTGGCTTGTCCGCCAAATACATCGTTAACAGGAAAATCACCCATCAAATAGGGATGCATGCCCTGGTTTTTGAGATTCTGCAGAAACTTACCAAACCCCGTCAGATCCACCATCGTGGGTGCCTCGGTCAAGTGGGTGGGCTGGGGCGCACCCATATCTTCAAGCACGGTCTGAAGGTGTTCCATTGGGGATTCCACGAACTCAGCCATGGTCCAGACCCGTATTCTAGAGTTTGCGCGGGCTGTATCCAGCAACTCAAGCTGCTTTGTTTCCCGCTGCTGCAAACGGGCAGCTTCACACCGAATATCGGCAAAGTTCATGTTGGACCTGAACAAGGGAACCGCCCAGGCGCCGGTGATCATTGCAATACTGGCGTTCAGATCGCGCAACAGGAACTCGTTGATCTGTTGGGAATCATTCGGTCCGAATTGAAAACATTGGCGCTCGCCCCGAGTGTTCCAGATGACGTTCGACAGGAATGCAGTCGGATTGTAGTCGCGGAGAGACGCGCAATCTGGAAGCGCGCCGTTCATCATTGTGCCACCGTTTGCAAATTGCGCCTTCTCCGGGTGAAACAGATGTCCGTGCACCCGTGCACTCGTCACATTTGCAAGCCAGGGTTCGAAATCTTCAAATAGCTCTGAAAAGCCTTGAAGCACGGAATAAGAAAAAGCGGTTAGGCCGCGTTCGCTTGTCGCGCGCGGAAAACAGCTCTGCATATACAATCCGTCCCGGCCGCGAATGCGCCGCTCGACAGCCTTAGAAAACACTCGGTCGATCTTTCCCGGATTGGGCTCAGCCGGTGTCATCGCGCTGTTTTCATCCGACAAAAAGGATTGATAAAGCCTGTCTGCTCCGTGCCAGATTTTCCGCGCCACAAAGCAATCCGAGCGGCGTAGCAATTGTAGGTGGTCATCGTAGAACATATGAGGTCGGCCCTGATAGTCGAATTTCGACAGTGTCAGCGACCGGCTTTCGATATGCGTGGAATACAGGCGCGCAAGTGTTTGGAAATAGCTTTCGTCCGGGATCCAGACCCTCCGAAAATACCGGTCATAGTCCGGTCGCTTGGGGTCCTGCAAAATGGCTGACAGGGTTTGCCGTGTCAGGCACCACCATTGGCTGCCCATATGGGGCACCAGACCTTCAGGGATGGCCCTGCGCAGACCTGCTGCGCGTTGAAGCCGCACGTATGCGTCAAACAATCTCCGTTGTTTGCGCCATGAGAACGGAAAACGCAGCGTGAAGCGTTCAAGATCCAACCCCCCCATGGTCCAGCTGACATCGCGTGTTGTGGCGCTTTCGATGAAATCAACGCGGGGGCGATCAGCCAGATAATCTATCAGCTCGCCCACAGGGCGAAGCGGCAAACAAGCACCTGAGGCAAGATAAACGTGACGCACCTTCGGGAAACTGTCCAACATCTGGTTTGCAGCGGATTGTGAGGCCGCAACGATGCCCCAACCACCCCATTCACAGACATGTCGATCCGAGAACTGGATTAGCGGGTTGTCTGAGCACGCGGTGACCAGAGTGGAATAGGCCGAGTTGGCCTCTTTGCGATCTACATGGATCACGACCGGGCAGCCCGATGCGGTCCAATGCCGCGCCACCTGCTCTACTCGGTCGAGAGCGGTGTGCACCAGCATGACGATGCCCAGGCCGCTCATGCCCAGTTCCCTTTTGACATCATGCCGAGGATCTCAAGCTGTCGCCAGTTGATGTATTTCTCGGACCAGTTGTTCCAGAAAATAGGTTTATTCTGCAACTGTTCGGCATAGGCTTTGTATTCTTCCGAACCGCTGTAATGCTGGCTGCGGCTTAGCTCCTCGTACGCTTTGTCGCCCAGAGTTTCGATCAGCTTGGCATGCAGCAGCGCGCCGCTGGTCTTCTCACCCCCGCGCTCCTCATAAACTTGATTGAGGCCACGGGGCAGCAGCGCATGGGTAGAGCTGACATAGGCGTAGCGGCGATGCCATTTCACCAAAGGGATTTTGTTCAGTGCAGGGGCTTTTTCGGGCGTATCATGAAAGAAAACCCGTGCTCGGGCACCACCTTGGATCCACAGGTTTCCATAGGTGGGATTCCGAGTGATCATGTAGTTGCCCGAGTCAAACCACGGGGCGATCTCTAACGGATCCTGACCGGCGCGATAGGGCGTGTCTTCGATTGGCCCTTCGGGATACATGTCGATCAGCATCGTGCCGAAACTACGCACGCTGGTGTCGTCCAACCAGTCGGTCAACGCCTTTATCGGGCGTGTATCACAAAACGGGTAAACAAAGAACTCGTCCGGATCGACTGTCAAAACCCAGTGTTTGTGGGCATAGGTTCGCAGCAGATAATTTGACCAATCCAGCCCATACGTCGACCGTTTGTAGCTGCCATCCGTCCACCAAAGTGACACGTCTGGCTGGCCGGTTAAATATTCACGCGTTCCGTCATTGCTATTGTTGTCGACGAATAGGAAATGGTTAATGCCAAGCTTGCGGTAGTAATCGAGAAAATAGGGCAGGCGGATACATTCGTTTCGCACGACGCTCATCAACAAGATGTCCTGCGGGCGAATATCTGGCGTGTTATTCTGTATCGCCTTCAATTCGCGTCTTTTGCGCAGGCAACGCAAAAGGCGACGCTTGCGTCGCAATCTCATGCGATAGGAATCCAAAAGGCTCACGCGGCTGCCCAACCTTTTTTGATATACGCGAGTCTGCCCGGGGCCGCCTGAGGCCTGAGTGGTGCCGAGCCGTCATCGTTTTATGACATCTAGCTACCTTGCGAAGCAATGGGTTTATATCCCGTTTACTTCCCCGTAGTGGCTGGAAAGCTGCCACCGTTCAGCAGCCCCAAAGTCTCCAATTGTTGCCAATCGCGCAGCTTTACAGAATCAGACCCCCAAAGATCGGGTTTATTAATAATCCCATCATAATATGTGCTGAATTTTTCAGGGTCGTGGAAATGCTGGCGCCTGTGTTTTTCGATCTGCGATTTTTCTACAACCCCCGGCAGGAATTTCGTGTGCAGCAAAACGCCCGAAGGAGCCTGCCCCTCTGGCCCGTCATATTCAAAATTCAGGGCTCGCGGCAGGACGGAGTGGCAGGAATTCACATAAGCCATATGTCGCGACCAGTGGACCAAAGGGATTTTGTTCAGAGTCGGGGATCTTTCAGGGCGGTCCGAAAAGAAAGCTCGCTCGCGCGTCCCGCCTTGAACCCACAAGTTGCCCAATGGAAATTGACGTTGGGATCTGTAGGGGCCGGGGTCGAACCCGTTCAGAACATCCGTAGGATCGGATTGCGGGTCATAGTACTGTGTGCCCACTGGGCCTTTGGGAAACAGATCCAGCATCAATGCGCCAAAGGCGGACTGCCCACGCGCGTCCAGCCAGCCCGTCAAATCGTTTAACGAATGCGTGTCGTGATGGGCATAGACAAGCAATTCATCGGCATCGACCATAAGCGTCCAATGCCCGTGGCCAAATTTCCACTGCAGATATGTCAGCCAATCCAATCCGAACCGGGACGCACGATAGCTAGCAGTTGTCTGCCACAGCGATACATCCGGCTGATCAAGCAGGTACTGGGTCGATCCGTCGTCGCTGCCGTTATCCACAATCAGAAAATGATCTACACCCAGCGTCCGGTAGTGATGAAAAAACCACGGCAATCGTCTGATCTCGTTCCGTAGAGTGGTAAAGGCAAGGATAGCTCCCGGCGCGATTTGTTGCGTTTTGTCTGCACTCGAAGTTAGCTGATGGCGGCTACGAAAAGACCGCCATAAAAGCCGCTTACGCTTTAGGCGCAGTTTGTATCGCTGCCCCCAGCTTAGCGGCTGATCCTTTGTGCTCACTTTTTGTAGCTGCCATTCTGATGCCAGCGCCACGCATCGGTGATCATCGTCTCTAACGTTGATCTTTTTGGCATCCAGCCCAGCTCTTGTTCTGCGCAGCTTGAACCGGATACCAGACGTGTACAGTCCCCTGCCCGGCGTGGGCCGATGCTGTAGGGCACCGCTCGATTGGTGACGGCCTTCGAATGCTCGATCACTTCCATAACTGAAAATCCCGATCCGGTACCCAGATTGAACACACGGCTCTCTTTGCCTTGCTCCAGCCACTTCAGACCAAGAACATGCGCATCGACCATATCGCAGACGTGCACATAATCGCGAATACAGGTGCCATCGGGCGTGTTATAATCGGTGCCGAACACTGTAAGACCATCGCGCTTACCGGCGACAGCGTCCAGCATTAGCGGCACCAGATGGGTCTCGGGTTGATGGAATTCACCAATTTCGGCATCCGGATCGGCCCCGGCGACGTTGAAATATCGGAAGATCACATGGTTTAGCCCGTAGGCGAATTCGAAATCACGCAGGATATCTTCGATCGCGCGTTTTGAGGCGCCATAGGCGTTCAGCGGTTGTTGAGGTGAGGTTTCATCGAGCACCACATTGTCGTGTTCGCCATAAGTGGCGCAAGTCGATGAAAATACGAAATTCAAACAGCCCGCGTCGACTGCCGCTTGGATTAACGTCAAAGAGCCGGTCACATTGTTCGACCAGTACCTGCCAGGCTCGGACATTGCCTCACCCACTTGGCTGAGGGCTGCGAAATGCATCACGGCGGCTGGCTGGTACTTGGCAAAGACGGCGTCCAGATGCGCGCGATCCAGTAGGTCGCCCCGCTCGAACGGACCAAATTTCACCGCATCCTGCCAACCGGTGACCAGATTGTCATAGGTCACCGGAATATAGCCCGCCTTTGCAAGCGCCTTGCAGGCATGCGAACCAATATAGCCAGCGCCGCCGGTGACCAGAATATGGTTCATTCCAGTCCCATCGCGGCCATCATTTCTTCGATCTTGGCGACATCCTGGGGGTTGTTCAGTTCCCAAAACTGACGGCCCTTGGCTTCCACCTCGACGCACAGAACCTTGCGACCGTTTTCCATGAAACGCAGTTGTTCAAGGCCCTCCAAAGTTTCCAGCGGGCCGGTCCGCCAGGAGGGATAGTCTGCCAGTGCATCTGGCCGATAAGCGTAGACTCCGACATGATGAAAGACTGGAGTTGGATCATCGTTGGCATAGGTCTCAGAGGTGAAGGGAATTACCTCTTTCGAGAAATAGAGCGCACTGTGATCATTGCCAAACACTGCTGTCGTACCCCCGACGCGGCCGTGTTTGCGGTCATTCAACAACCCATTCAGAGCGTCGCCATCGCAGCGCAGAACTGGGGTGGCCACACCGGCCTCAGGGGCATCGCGCAAGCCTGAAATCAGGTCTTCGACAAACCAGTGCGGCGTCAATGGTGCATCGCCCTGCAGGTTCACTACGATCTCATAACCGCTGCCCAGCGCCGTATGCGCCTCGGCGCAGCGTTCGGTGCCATTGCGACAGGTATCCGAGGTCATGATCACTTCGGCCCCGAACCCCTCGGATACTTCGCGAATGCGGTCATCGTCTGTCGCCACGACGACGCGATCGACACCCGCGACCGAAATGGCGGCGCGCCAGGACCGTTCGATCAGTGTCATGGCTGTACCATTGACCCCGGTCAGCGGCACCAGAGGTTTGCCTGGATAGCGGGTCGACGCGTAGCGGGCGGGAATGGCGATCAGAACAGACATCAGGCTTCCTTCAGGTCGACGCCCGGAGCATAGGCGACGAAAAATGGGTTGGCATAGCCGTCTTTGCCGTAGGTCAGCGGGGTGTGGTCATCAAAGCGCACGACATTTCCACCAGCACCGGCCAGTACTGCATGGCCCGCTGCGGTGTCCCATTCCATAGTACGGCCTACGCGGGGGTAAAGGTCAGCCTCACCCGTTGCGACCAGACAGAACTTCAGCGACGACCCGGCGCTCTTGCTGTCGCGCACCTGATATTTGTTGATGTAATCCTCAGTCGCCTGATCGCGGTGCGATTTCGAGGCAACGATCATCAGAGCTGAATTGTCTGGTTTAGAGACTGCTATTGGCGTTAATGCACCCGGCTGATCCTTGTCCAGCGCGCCGGTTTCCTCAACCGCTTGCCCATCGGCCTGCGTATAAAACATCCGTCCCCGTGCGGGCGCATAAACTACGCCGCGCGTCGGTACGCCGTTCTCAACAAATGCGATGTTCACCGTGAAATCGCCTCGACGGTTGATGAATTCCTTGGTGCCGTCCAGTGGATCGACGATCAGAAAGGTCTCACCTTTTTCCGAGTGCGAGTCCGCCTGCTCTTCAGTCACTAGTAACAGTTCGGGAAAAGCTTCGCGCAGCCCGGCCGAGATCAGCGCATCTGCGGCCTCATCCGCCTCGGTCACCGGGCTGGAATCGGATTTGACTTTGACGTCGAAATCATCCGCCTCGTAGATCTGCATGATCTTGTCTCCTGCCTGAAGGGCCAGCCGTCGGATGACGGGTATCAGGGCGTCATAGGTCACAAAAAAGCTCCGTTCTTGAGATTTGTTGATCCAAGTTTCTTACGGACTTATGATGCGCTGGATACGGAACAGCAAGAATTTCGTGCCAGATTGCAGGTGACATGAGCAGGAAAGAGTGGTCGCGTGTTTCACTATAAGCGAAATCAGTCGTTGTTGGGCGGGCTCTTCACCACAGCTGAACTGATATTTCATGCGATTGTGCGCAATATCCGATCGCAGCATTCAAATGCGGTAATGGCGATCCTGATAAATATTCTTCAGGTGGTTGTGGTCGCCGGAGCGTTCTACTTGATCCTGTCTTTCATGGGCACCCGGATCGCGAAGATACGCGGTGAGTTCATACTTTTTCTGCTGTCTGGAGTGTTTCTGTTTCTGACACATATCAAATCGGTCGGTGCCATTGCCGGTGTCGGAGATGGCAACAATCCCATGACTTTGCATTCGCCGATGACCATGATGGTGATGCTGGCGGCTTCGGCGCTAGGCACGCTCTATACCCAACTTGTCTCGATCCTGGTGATTTTGTTTGTCTACAGTGTTGCCGTTTCGCCGCTCGAGGTTCAGGAGCCAGGCGGAGCTTTTGCCATGCTTGTGCTTGCCTGGTTTACGGGGTGTTCGGTGGGGCTCGTGTTACTGGCGCTGAAGCCGTGGTTTCCCAATACAGTGACCATCCTGAAAAATGTCTATCGGCGGATGAATATGGTTTTTTCCGGCAAGATGTTCGTGGGAAACGCGCTGGGCGGGTTCATGCTGACCATGTTTGCCTGGAACCCGCTGTTTCATGTTATCGACCAATGCCGTGGTTTTGTGTTCCGGAATTATTTTCCTCGCAACACAAGTTGGGAATATGCGCTTTGGGTGGGGATTGTCCTGACCATGATCGGGTTGCTGGCTGAATTCTACACGCGCAAACACGTGTCAAAAAGCTGGGAGGCGCGTCGCTAGGTGGCGACCCGAAGCGTCAGATTAATACGCCCGCCCTTCGGCAGCAGTTTGGATGATCCAAATCGGATGCGGTCAATCCCGTGATATGTCAGCCGGGCAGGTCCGCCCATGATCACCACATCGCCCGAGTTCAGCCAAATTGACTCGGTCTTGCCCCCGCGTGTCGTATTGCCGATGCGGAATAACGCGTCATCGCCCAGTGAAATCGACAGCACCGGCCAAGAGAAATCAGCCTCGTCCTTGTCTTGATGCAGGCCCATCTTGGTGCCTTCGCCGTAGTAGTTGATCAGGCAGCAATCGGGCTGACGTTCCGCACCGGTCAGGTCTTGCCAGATCGTCAGAATATCATCCGGGATTGCAGGCCAGGTCATGCCTTTGGGATGGGTATCCTGATACCGATAGCCAGCCCGATCCGTAACCCAGCCCAATGCTCCGGCCGAGGTCATGCGTACCGACATTTCTTTGCCCGATGGGGTGACGGGCCGATAGAGCGGTGCGGCCTTCAGAATCGGGCGCAACAGGTCAACCAGGCGGGTTTGCGACACCGCATCCAGATAGCCTTTGCGGATATCAAATCCGCGCAAAAGAAGCCGCGCCATGGAAGAATCCCCAAACCTTGCCAGAACCTTGCCAAAAAAGGCCACAAATTCCCGAAAACCTGCGTTTCTGACCGCTTGCAGGCCCCAGTCTGCGCCCTTATATACGCCTCGACGCGCGATGGTGTAGTGCTGTCGCGCACATCAGATCGGGGCCGGGATGCCGTAACGGGTTCAGGGCTCGGGACATCGCCTTAAATTGAAAGGGATCAAAATTATGGGAAAAGTAATCGGGATTGACCTCGGAACCACCAACTCGTGCGTGGCCATCATGGATGGCTCGCAGCCGAAGGTCATCGAAAACGCCGAAGGGGCGCGGACCACGCCCTCGATCGTCGCCTTCACTGAAGATGAGCGCCTGGTCGGTCAGCCTGCAAAACGTCAGGCGGTCACCAACCCCGACAACACGATCTTTGGCGTCAAGCGCCTGATCGGTCGTCGCGTGGATGATGCCGAAGTCGAAAAAGATAAGAAAATGGTGCCGTACGCCATCGTTGATGGCGGCAATGGCGACGCGTGGGTTGAAGCCCGCGGTGAAAAGTACTCCCCAAGCCAGATCTCGGCCTTCACTCTGGGTAAGATGAAGGAAACCGCAGAAAGCTATCTGGGTGAGGAAGTCACGCAGGCTGTTATCACCGTACCGGCATATTTCAACGACGCCCAGCGTCAGGCCACCAAAGACGCCGGTAAAATCGCCGGTCTGGAAGTGCTGCGGATCATCAACGAACCGACAGCGGCTGCGCTGGCCTATGGTCTGGACAAAGAAGAAACCCAAACCATCGCGGTTTATGACCTTGGTGGCGGTACCTTCGACGTGACCATTCTGGAAATCGACGACGGCCTGTTCGAAGTGAAGTCGACCAACGGTGACACCTTCCTGGGTGGTGAAGACTTTGACATGCGCATCGTCAACTACCTGGCAGACGAGTTCAAAAAGGAACACGGTGTCGATCTGTCCGCTGACAAGATGGCCCTGCAGCGTCTGAAAGAAGCCGCTGAAAAAGCCAAGATCGAGCTGTCTTCGACCTCGCAGACCGAAATCAACCAGCCGTTCATCTCGATGGGTTCGAACGGTCAGCCGCTGCACATGGTCATGAAACTGACCCGTGCCAAGCTGGAATCGCTGGTTGCGGACCTGATCAAGAAGTCGATGAAGCCGTGCCAGGCTGCTCTGAAAGACGCCGGCCTGTCGGCTGCTGACGTGGACGAGGTTGTTCTGGTCGGTGGTATGACCCGGATGCCGAAAGTGATCGAAGAGGTCACCAAGTTCTTCGGTAAAGAGCCGCACAAGGGTGTGAACCCGGACGAAGTTGTTGCCATGGGCGCCGCCATTCAGGCCGGTGTTCTTCAGGGCGACGTCAAAGACGTGGTTCTGCTGGACGTGACCCCGCTGTCACTGGGCATCGAGACGCTGGGTGGCGTGTTCACCCGCCTGATCGACCGCAACACCACGATCCCGACCAAAAAGTCTCAGGTCTTCTCGACCGCCGAGGACAACCAGAACGCCGTAACCATCCGCGTGTTCCAGGGTGAGCGTGAAATGGCTGCGGACAACAAGATCCTGGGTCAGTTCAACCTCGAAGACATCCCGCCCGCACCGCGCGGTATGCCTCAGATTGAGGTTACTTTTGACATCGACGCCAACGGCATTGTCTCGGTTTCGGCCAAAGACAAAGGCACCGGCAAAGAGCAGAAGATCACCATCCAGGCCTCGGGCGGTCTGTCCGATGAGGACATTGAAAAGATGGTCAAGGACGCCGAAGAGAACGCGGAAGCCGACAAGGAACGCCGCGAGCTGGTCGACGCCAAGAACCAGGCGGAAAGCCTCATCCACTCGACCGAAAAGTCGATGGAAGAGCATGCCGACAAGGTTGACCCGACCACCATCGAAGCCATCGAGCTGGCGATTGCCGCGCTGAAGGACGAGCTGGAAACCGAGAATGCCGACAAGATCAAATCCGGCATCCAGAACGTCACCGAAGCCGCCATGAAGCTGGGCGAAGCCATCTACAAGGCGCAAGCCGAAGAGGGTGAGGATGCGCCGGCGGCAGCCGATGAGGCACCGGGTGAAGACGACATTGTCGACGCCGAGTTCGAAGATCTGGACGACGACAAGCGTAACTAACGGGTAACCGGGCCAATATGGGCCGGTCCGGTTGCCGGGCCGGCCCAATTACGTTGAGGCAGAAGGAAGAACTGATGTCCAAACGCGACTATTACGAAGTGCTCGGCGTGTCCAAGGGCGCTTCGGCGGATGAGATCAAGAAAGGTTTTCGCAAGAAAGCCAAAGAACTGCATCCCGATCGCAACAAGGACAATCCTGATGCCGAAGCGCAGTTCAAAGAGGCCAACGAAGCCTATGATGTGCTGCGCGATGGCGACAAAAAGGCGGCCTATGACCGCTTTGGCCACGCTGCGTTTGAAAACGGTATGGGTGGCGGAGGTCGTCCCGGTGGCGGTTTTGGCGGCCAGGGCGATTTCTCCAGCGCGTTCTCAGACGTTTTCGACGACTTGTTCGGCGACTTCATGGGCGGCCAACGTGGCGGCGGCGGTGGACGTCGTGCAGCCCGCGGATCGGACCTGCGCTATAACCTTCGGGTTTCGCTGGAAGAGGCTTATGCGGGTCTGCAGAAAACTATAAATGTACCGACCGCCGTGGCCTGCTCTTCATGTGAGGGTACTGGGGCTGAGGGTGGGGTTGAACCCACCACCTGTCCAACCTGTTCCGGTATGGGCAAGGTGCGCGCGCAGCAGGGCTTCTTCACCGTTGAACGCACTTGTCCGACCTGCTCCGGTTTGGGTCAGATTATCAAGAATCCCTGTAAATCGTGTGGCGGTGCTGGTCGTGTTGAAAAAGATCGCGCGCTATCGGTGAACATTCCAGCGGGCGTTGAAACCGGTACCCGCATCCGTCTGGCCGGTGAAGGCGAGGCTGGCATGCGCGGTGGCCCTCCGGGCGACCTCTATATCTTTGTCGAGGTTTCGGATCATAAACTGTTCGAGCGTGACAGCGTGAACCTATATTGTCGCGTTCCGGTCAGTATGGGTAAAGCGGCGCTGGGTGGCTCGATCGAAGTTCCTACAATTGATGGTGGTCGCGGCCGCGTTCAGATTCCGGCAGGCAGCCAATCCGGGCGTCAGATGCGTTTGCGCGGCAAAGGCATGCCCGCGTTGCGTGGTGGTGGTATCGGCGACATGTTCATCGAACTGGCCGTGGAAACTCCGGTCAATCTGACCAGCCGCCAGAAAGAGCTACTGCGTGAGTTTGACGATTTGGGTGAAGACAATCACCCGGAATCGAAAAGCTTTTTCTCTTCTGTGAAGTCCTTCTGGGATGGCATGAAGGGTTAATCCGGTTAAGCAGGGGGGCTCTGCCCCCATCGCCCTTTGGGCGACTCCCCCGAGATATTTATGGCCAGATGAAGCGGGGGACCCGTGTGTTGCCGATCCGACGGGCAGGGATAAGGCGCGTTAACTTTTCGGAAACCGATTCTGCGTCAGAGTGGGGTTATGACCCAAGACGCCTTTGCCGAAGCCCCCATGCTGTTCGATACGGATGAAGCACCGGCGCAGCCGCTGCCCGTTGGTCGGTTACCCTCCTACATCAAAGACCATCGCAAGCGGCTGCGCGAAAGGTTCATGTCTGGCGGATCAGCAGCGATGCCGGATTATGAACTGCTGGAGCTGGCTTTGTTCCGATCCATCCCGCGTCAGGACGTGAAACCGCTGGCGCGTGCTCTGATGGATGCGTTTGGCGACTTCAACCGCGTGTTGACGGCGCCTGAGGAACGGCTGCGTCAGATAAAGGGGATCGGGGACACGGTGATTACCGATCTGAAAATTCTTGAGGCCTGCGCTCATCGGATGGCACGAGCGCGGGTGATTCAGCGGCATGTGATTTCGGGCTGGGATGCGCTGCTGGATTATTGCCACACGACGATGGCCCATCGCGAGACCGAGCAGTTTCGGGTGTTTTATCTGGACCGGAAGAATGTACTGATCGCAGATGAAGAGCAGGCGAAGGGCACAGTGGATCACGTACCGGTTTATCCGCGTGAGGTGGCGAAACGCGCGCTGGAGCTGAATGCGTCAGCGTTGATATTGGTGCACAACCATCCCTCAGGTGACCCGACGCCTTCACAATCTGACATCGACATGACCAACCGGATTCAGGATGCTTGCACGGCGCTGGGGCTGACCTTGCACGATCATTTGATTATCGGCAAATCGACAGAATTGAGCTTTCGCGCACAAGGATATCTTTGACCGCTATCGAATCCAGACTTCGACCCGGCGGTTCACCTTGCGGCCCCATTCGGTGTCATCGCAGGCCATTGGCATCGCTTCGCCAAAGCCCTCAACCGCGATCTCGAGACTCGCAGGAATACTCGTTTCGATGGCCGCCAGCACCGCGTTACGAACGGTTTTGGCCCGCTGCAGAGCAATGCGCGTGTTGGATGTGGCAGCCCCGTCGCCATCGCTAAACCCTACAAAAGTCACCTGTCGCGCATCCAGCCTACCGCTTTCCAACACCTGCGCCAGGTGCAGGATATTAGAGCGGGATTGCGCATCGGGTCGCGACGAGCCGGGCTCGAAGCGAAAGGACAAAGATAACCGGGACAGAGGGCGGAGGGTTTCGATCATGCGCTGTAGTTCTTCCAGTCCAACTTCGGTTCCGCCGGTGCTGACGGCATTGACCAGCCGCTCGCCTTGCAACGCCATACCGATGGTCTCGGGTGATTGATCGACAAATCCGACTTGCCGGATCACCATTTGTGCAACGCCACTTTGGGTGTAGGCCAGAAATTGCCGGGCGAGCCGCGGCAATCTTCTTTGCGGCAGGTAGATAAACATAGGTGCGGTGAGCGGGTAGTCCTCGGTCTTTACTGATTGCCTCGTCGCCGAGAGGGTATGACCGCAGCCACCGGTCAGTGGCAACGCTCGCGCTTCGCCCGTCTCAGCAAGGCTGGCGATACCAATTGCGAAAGGATCACCTGAGATCGCGCGTACAAGATCGCTGTTGCGAGCATGAAATGTAACGTCTGCTGAGATCGGCGCATCGACCGGTGCCAGCAACAGATCCTCTATGGCCTGTGTGAGGCCAGATCCGGCTTTCGGCAGGTACAGAGAAATGGGTGCATCGGGACCGCCAAGATCGGACCAGTTTGTATTTTGTCCCGTGAAGATTTTGGCTAAGTCTGCGGGGGATATCTGACGTATGGGATTGTCGTCAGATACAATCGGAACAATCGCATCCAGTGCCAAGACCCGCGACCGGCGCGCCTGAGTCAGATCACCCAACCCGGCGTCGCGGTTCAACTTAGTCTCGTCCGGCCGAATCTCGCGTTGGGCAAGAACGATATCCGCCGCGCCCTTTGCAAGATCGGCAAACCCCTGAGAGGTGCCGGTCACGGAGAAGGTAAACCTGGCCAAAGTTGTAAAGCGGTCAGGATGACGCAATGTATACTCACGTTGGGTTACGGCAGTCTCTGAAACAGATACCGACAGACCTTCTTGTACGGCAAAACCCTGCACGAGTGCCGGCATCAAAGTTTCTGCCATAACGGATGAACCTGAAAATCGCACTTCGGCGACAAAATCGGTCAGATTGGGGCAGGCTGGTCCATCACATGTTACGCCTGAGCCATCGATCGTCAGTTCGCCAAACTGCGTATCGACGCGGTAAAACTCACCATCATACCCAAGCAATGTGCCGACGACTTCGATCTTGCCGTCGTGTGAGGTCAGAGTGATGTCTTGCGCGGAGGCTCCCTGTGCCAAGGACAAGGACAAAAGCGCGACAAATGCCGCACGAAGGATTTTCATTGTGGACCGTTGAATTGCCTGCTGCCTATTTGGCAGCGATTGTCAGGTCTGTGAACAGATTATTCAACACCAGAAAATCACCAGCTGTTTCGCAACCCGGCATATCCAATGTCAGATCGCGGGATCTCAGGCGTTGATCCGCGCGCCATTCCAGCGATTGCACGTTCAGAGGTTTGCCGCAATTAGCCACGGTGACTTCAGTTTCGACTGATAGGGTGATCGAGCCCGTCTCGGTCGCGGATTGTATCGGGAAGGAATAGACTTCAATATTGCGTGCAATGTCAGAGCCGCCCTGTCCAAGATGGATCACCGAACCCTCACCGCCAGCCTCAGAGCCAGTCCATACGTGGCCTTTTTCTCCGTAGCCTGCGCCGAATTCCAATGCGTGCAACTGCAGCTCTGTCTTCCCCTGCCATTGTAGGGCGACCCGGTTGAAGTCGTTAATCTCTGGCACATGCGTTGTTGCAACTGTACCTTTGCCGTCGGGCAGTGAGATCAAGAATATGGCGTATTCGGACAGCGCCGGAACAGTCAGGTTCAAGCCACCAAGCGCATCGGTTTCGGTGCTGAATACCAGCCCGTTATGATGAACTTCTATAGTTGCATTTGCATGGCACGGGGCCTTGACTCGCAACCGTGCATTCGCACCGGGTACAGCCAAAGCGCGCGCGCTTAGATCACAGTTGGATGGCAAACGGCTTTGTTCGGGAGCTGAAAGCGAGGATTTTGGTTGAACCTTATTGTGCGCTTCGGTGGGGGAGGAAGAAGTCAGAACAACCCTTTGCAACCCGGCAAGGTCCGCGCCCTGCTCAGAGATCGACGCGACACGCGCGCCGCTTGGTTCAGCGCTGGGTTGCTGCGCTGATCCGCTTTGCATCAGATATCCGATGGCCAGGGCGCAGGCAACAGTTCCGCCCGTGGTCACATAGTTCTTTATTACAAACAAGACACCCTCCCCAGTTGAAGGAGCGACTCGTAACTTGCCTCTGAATCAAGGCCAATATGTGGCCTTGAGGCGGACTCATTGTGTTTGAAGGTTGATGACGTTAGGTCAATCTACCGTGGCAATGTTTGAATTTTTTGCCTGAACCACAGGGGCAGGGATCATTGCGCGACGGATTTCCCCAGGTTGTAGGGTCATCTTCGACAAAGCCTGGGCGGGCATCGCCCGAAGCTTGCGCCTCTGCCACTGCTTCGGCCTGTCCCGCCGCCTTATCCACTGCCTGCTGGGCCTGGGCCTGCTGCGCGGCCATCTGTGCCAGCATTTCCTTCTGTTCCTCTTCGCTGAGCGGGCGAACGCGCGACAATTGCTGGGTCACGGTTTCACGCAACGAATCGAGCATCCCTTCGAACAACTGGAAGCTTTCGTTCTTGTACTCGTTCAGCGGGTCACGCTGGGCATAGCCTCGGAAAGCCACTACCGAGCGCAAATGTTCCAGCGTCAGAAGATGTTCGCGCCATTTGCCGTCGATGGTTTGCAGCAGAACCTGCTTTTCGATGTTACGCATGTTCTCGGGGCCGAAGGCGACGGCTTTCTGTGCCATCATTTCATCGGCTGCCTTGATCAGGCGTTCGCGGATCTGTTCGTCATCCACTCCCTCTTCGGCGGCCCAGTCCTGAACCGGTGCATCAATGGTAAGTTTGTCCTTGACGGCCTCATGCAGCCCCTCGGTATTCCATTGATCAGCATAGGTTTTCGGCGGCATGTATTCGTCGATCATATCGTCGATTACCTGCTCGCGCATATCCGAAACCACATCCGACAGATCGTCCGCTGACATGATCTCGCGTCGCTGGCTAAACACCACCTTACGCTGGTCATTCATCACGTCGTCAAACTTCAGAACGTTCTTGCGCATGTCGAAGTTGCGACCTTCGACCTTGGACTGCGCCCGTTCAAGCGATTTGTTCACCCAAGGGTGAATGATCGCCTCGCCCTCTTTCATGCCCAGCGTGGTCAGGACCTTGTCCAGACGTTCCGAACCGAAGATGCGCATCAGGTCATCTTCGAGGCTGAGGTAAAACACCGTGCGGCCCGGATCACCCTGACGTCCCGAACGTCCGCGCAGCTGGTTGTCGATCCGGCGGCTTTCATGGCGTTCTGACGCCATCACGTAAAGACCGCCAGCCTCTAGCACCTTTTCCTTTTCTTCCGCGTGCTTGGCTTCTTCTGCCGCACGCAACTCGGCCGGGTCAGCCTCGGGGTTTTCGGCCAGCGCCTGAAGCACCTTCATCTCGACATTGCCGCCCAGCTGAATATCGGTGCCGCGGCCCGCCATGTTGGTGGCGATGGTCACCGCGCCCAGACGGCCTGCATCGGCCACAATCTGGGCTTCCTGTTCATGCTGGCGGGCGTTCAGAACGCTGTGTTCGATTCCCTCTTTATCCAGCATCTGGCTGATCACTTCGGACTTTTCGATCGACGTGGTGCCGACCAGGACCGGTTGACCTTTTTCACCGGCCTTTTTGACCTGTTCGATGATGGCGCCGTACTTCTCACCCGTGGTGCGATAAACCTGATCGTCCTTGTCCTCACGCGCAATCGGCTTGTTGGTCGGAACCTCGACCACGCCCAGACCATAGATTTCCTGAAATTCCTCGGCCTCGGTTAGCGCGGTGCCGGTCATGCCCGACAGCTTGTCGTAAAGGCGGAAATAGTTCTGGAAGGTCACGCTGGCCAGCGTCACGTTCTCGGGCTGAATCTGCACGCCTTCCTTGGCTTCGATGGCCTGATGCAGGCCTTCAGACAGGCGACGACCCGGCATCATCCGACCGGTGAATTCGTCGATCAGCACGACATTCCCATCCCGGACGATATAGTCCTTGTCGCGTTGGAACAGTTTATGCGCGCGCAGGCCCTGATTGACGTGATGCACCACAGTGGTGCTTTCAGGGTCGTACAGCGAATGCCCTTCGGGCAGCAGACCCGCCGAAAGCAGTTGCTGCTCGAGAAACTCGTTGCCTTCATCGGTGAAGGTCACGTTGCGGCTTTTTTCATCCAGAGAATAATGATCGTCCTGCAATGTCGGGATCACCGCATCGATGGCAGTATACAGATCCGACCGGTCCTGCGCAGGCCCCGAGATGATCAGCGGGGTCCGAGCCTCGTCGATCAGGATCGAATCCACTTCATCCACAATCGCGAAATTGTGGTGTTTCTGATAAACCTGCTCCAGATCCGCCTTCATGTTGTCGCGCAGATAGTCGAAGCCGAGCTCATTGTTAGTGGCATACGTGATGTCGCAGTTATACGCGGCCATTTTCTCGGCATCGGGCTGACCTGTCCAGATCACGCCTGTGGTCATGCCCACGGACGCGAACACCTTGCCCATCCATTCCGAGTCGCGCTTGGCCAGGTATTCGTTCACTGTAACCACATGCACGCCCTTGCCGGTCAGTGCGTTCAGATAAGCGGGGAGAGTGGCGACCAGAGTCTTTCCCTCACCCGTCTTCATTTCCGAGATATTGCCTTGATGCAGGAAGATGCCCCCCATCAACTGCACGTCAAAGGTCCGAAGACCCAGCGCGCGCTTGGCCCCTTCGCGGACATTGGCAAAGGCCTCAGGCAGCAGGTCATCCAGATTTTCACCGTCCAGCGCCCGTTTGCGCAGCTCAGCGGTCTTCTCGATCAGGCCTTCGTCGGTCAGTTTCTCGAACTCGGGCTCCATCGCGTTGATCTTTTCGATCAGGGGGCGGGTCGCCTTGATCTTGCGGTCGTTCGGTGTTCCGAACACCTTTTTGGCGAGCGTTCCGAGTCCCAGCATGTTCACTCCAGCGGATCTGTTCTTATCGTGGTTGCGACAGGCTTGCCCACCTTGCCCGCAACCCATAGATACGGGGGGTGAAAGGCGGCCCTGTCCAAGGCTTCAAAGCGATGTAAGCGGCAGGTTCTAAAGTGTCAACGCTGCGCCCTGTCGCGGCAAAGAAATAGGATGATTCCATGCCCAAAGGCCTCACTTTTCTGCCATCGCTGGCGCTTGCTGCCGTGATGGCCCTGCCGTTGGCCGCCGAAACCAAGCCCGATGCATCGACCGTCGTGGCGCGCGTGAATGGTGATGAGATCACATTAGGTCACGTCATCGCCACCGCGTCTGCTCTGCCCGCGCAGTATCAGCAGTTGGAAGACGACGTTCTTTATGACTTCATCCTTGAACAACTGGTCCAGCAACACCTGTTGGGTCAGCAACAGGATGCACTGAACCCTCTGAACGCATTGCGTCTGGAAAACGAAACGCGGTCCCTGCGTGCGGTACAGACGGTTGAGGCGATCACCGCTGCCGAGGTTACGGATGAAGCAATCCAAGCCGCCTATGATGCGCAGTTCGCCGAATTCGAGGGCGAGGACGAATTCAACGCCAGCCATATTCTGGTTGAAAGCGAAGACGAAGCCAAAGCCATCAAAGCCCAGTTGGACGAGGGCGCGGATTTTGCCGAATTGGCGAAAGAGAAGTCCACCGGCCCCTCGGGACCCAATGGCGGTTCGCTGGGATGGTTCGGTAAAGGTCAGATGGTGCCCGAGTTCGAAAACGCGGTTGTAGCTTTGGAAAAAGGCAGTGTTTCGGAACCCGTCCAGACGCAATTCGGATGGCATTTGGTTGCTCTGAACGACAAACGCAAAACGCAGGCCCCAGAACTGGCCGTCGTGCGTGATGAACTGGCCCAAACCATCCGGCAGGACGCAATTCAGGCCAAGGTCGACGAGTTGACGCAGCAGGCAACGATTGAACGTCCAGCGCTGGAAGGGGTTGGACCCGAGGTCATGCGCCAGATCGAGCTGCTGCAGGAGTAACGCGCGTGGCGACGATCACCAAGGTATCACCATTGGCCCCAGAGGCCTTTCCTGAATTGCCTGCCATCGACGGCGTACGTTTTGCCACGGTTGAGGCTGGCGTACGCTATCAGGGCCGCACTGACGTAATGATGGCGGTGCTGGATCCGGGCACATCGGTGGCTGGGGTTTTCACCCGTTCAGCCACGCGCGCGGCGCCAGTTCTGGACTGTCAGGACAAGATCGGAGGGCCGTATGATGGGCCTGCGGCAATCCTGGTGAATTCGGGCAATGCCAACGCCTTTACCGGTCATTATGGACAAACCTCGGTGGCCGAGGTGACGCAAGCCGTCGCCAAAGCCACCGGCGTTGCGGTGGAGCGGGTCTTCACCTCTTCCACCGGAGTCATCGGCGAGCCGCTACCCCATGACCGCATCGTCGCCCAGCTTGAGGCCTTGAAATCCGGCCTAAATCGGCACGCCATCGAAGACGCGGCGCGGGCGATCATGACCACGGATACCTTCCCAAAAGGGGCATCCGCGCAGGTTGAGATCGATGGCAAAACAGTCTCTATCGCAGGGATTGCGAAGGGCTCCGGCATGATCGCGCCTGATATGGCGACGATGCTGGTCTATATCTTCACCGATGCCCATGTTGAACAATCCGCCCTGCAAGCGATGTTGGGCGCACAGACAGATCGGACCTTCAACTGCATAACCGTCGACAGCGATACCTCGACCTCTGACAGCCTGCTTCTGTGTGCGACCGGAGCCTCGGGCGTTGATGTCACGGGGAATGACGCGTTTGCGCAGGCACTTGAAGCCGTGATGCTGGACCTCGCGCAGCAAGTGGTGCGCGACGGTGAGGGGGCAACGAAATTCGTAGAAATTCGTGTGACCGGAGCTGCAACGGACGCTGACGCCAAAATCCATGGGCTGGCCATTGCCAACTCGCCTCTGGTCAAAACCGCCATCGCAGGCGAAGACCCGAACTGGGGTCGTATCGTCATGGCCATCGGTAAATCCGGCGCTGCTGCTGACCGCGACCTTCTGAGCATTTCTTTCGGCGACATCCTTGTCGCCGAAAAAGGCTGGGTTAGTCCCAATTACCGCGAGGAAGACGCCGCCGCTTACATGAAAGGCCAAGACCTCGTGATCGCAGTCGATCTGGGATTGGGTGAAGGTAAATCCACCCTTTGGACTTGCGACCTGACCCACGGCTATATCGAGATCAACGCGGATTACCGTTCATGAAAACAATCTTAGTGTCTGCGGTGGCTCTGATCGACATCGAGGGCCGCGTCCTGCTGGCCCAACGCCCCGAAGGCAAATCTATGGCTGGTCTTTGGGAATTCCCAGGGGGCAAAATCGAACCCGGCGAAACCCCTGAGGCTGCGCTGATCCGCGAATTGCACGAGGAGCTGGGCATCGACACCTGGGCGTCGTGCCTCGCGCCCCTGACTTTCGCCAGCCACAGCTATGACGATTTCCACCTGCTAATGCCGCTGTTTGCCTGCCGCAAATGGGAAGGCATCCCGCAATCGAAGGAAGGGCAGGCGCTAAAGTGGGTACGCGCGAATGATCTGAGAAATTACTCGATGCCTGCGGCGGATGTTCCGTTGATCCCGATTTTGCGGGATTGGCTGTAGGCAAAGGGTGAGAGCCATTGTTCCAGAGGGCTACTGGGGCTCACCTCTCAAGTTTGTTCAACTGCGTTGAAATATCCGAGCCGCTTTCATCAGTGGCTCAACATACACGCCGTAGAGTGTCTGATAGTCTTCGGTTTCCGGCCCGATGCCAAACTGTAAATCTTCCCGGCCTTTGGGAACATAGAGCGTACCGCCCATCCGGTCCCAAACCGCCAATCCACCGCCCATGTTTTTGTCCCAATGTTTGGGGTCGCTCGAATGATGGATCTGGTGCATGGCGGGTGATATCAGCCATTTCTCAATACGCGGGCCATAGCTGACCCAGATGGGACTGTGGCGCAAAACGCCACCGATGAGGTTGGACCCGAAGAATATGACATTTGCGCCACCGATCTGATAGGCGGTCAGATGATCACCAAACAGACCTATAAAGACACCATTCACGATGGCCGCCGCACCTACTGCACCGAAACCGTAAAATACCGCGTCGAATGGATGGTGCCGCTCGGCGGTTGCAAAGTTCAGATGCTCTGCCGAGTGATGTATCTTGTGGAATTCCCATAGAAACGGAACTTTGTGCTGCAGATAGTGCATCCACCAGCGCATAAAATCATTCACGACATATAGCGTGACGGTCAGCGCGATGGCGACCCAGACCGAGCCACCCTCGCTTTGAAGGTCTGCACCCAAAGACCGGATACCATCTGCGACGACAGGGGTCAGTTTCCAGAGTGTGTTGACGATCCAATCGAGGGCAAACACAAAGATGATCGGATTGAGAAGAAGGATTACATAATCAATGAAGGCCGAGCGGGATCCCCAGACTTCTTTCTTGAAGAAAACCGAATGAAATCTGCGGTCATCTCCTCCCAATCGATGGGCGACGATTGCGATGCTCATACCACACAGGACATACACCCAAAAATGCCGCAGGTTTGCGTTATCCGCAAAGCCCGAAATTTTGGATATGGCTATCTGAGCCAGTTCTGAAAAGTCCATTCCGCGGTGCCTGTACCAAATTCACTGCATAACTGCATAGATGTAATCTCACTTAATACCGGCGGAAATGTGGCGCAGCCCTCCCCTTCTTCAACTGTTCGGAGTGCTTTATCTAAATTCGATACACCAAAGGGCTTGGCCTTAGCAGATGTGGTCGGGTCCCGGATCTCGACCTGCCGACACGGTGCCCTGTTACAATTCGTAAGAATTGAGAAAACATCAGGCAAAACTTGACGCTGATCTTTTCCGCGTCCCTTATCGGGGCATCGGCGCCCGGGGCGTGTTCCCGGCTTGTCGTTTCCGGCCCGAGGAGGGGTCGGATGGGGAGGAGAGAAAGATTGGCTCAGACGCAGTCGGGCGCTGGTGGGATGCAGTCCCTTCCGGCGCTGTTACACCGCAATGTGACCCAGTTCGGGGATGCCCCGGCTTACCGCGAAAAGGAATTCGGGATCTGGCAATGCTGGTCCTGGGCCGAAACCGCCAAAGAAATCCGCGCCATTGCATTGGGTTTTCTGGAGATTGGCGTTGAAAAAGGCGATCATATTGCTGTCATAGGCCGTAATCGCCCGGCGCATTATTGGTCGATGGTCGCGGCACAGATGGTGGGCGCGATCCCAGTGCCGCTTTACCAAGACGCTGTTGCCGAAGAGATGACCTATGTGATGGAGCATTGCGGCGCAAAATATGTCGTCTGCGGTGATCAGGAGCAGGTTGATAAGGTCATTGAAATTCAGGAAAAAGTGCATCAGATCAAGCACATTCTGTATACCGATAAACGCGGGATGCGGAAATACGACCACAGCCAGATGAACGCGCTTGAAGACATCATGGCCGAGGGCAGTGCCGGCCACGCGCGGTTTGATGCGGAACTCGACAAGCGCATCGCCGAGATCACCTATGACGACACCTGCGTGATGCTCTACACCAGCGGAACGACGGGCAAGCCCAAGGGAGTGGTGCTGTCGAACCGGAATGTGATCGAAAGCGCCAAGAACTCGGCGGACTTCGATCATCTGACCCGGAACGAGGACATCCTGTCTTATCTGCCGATGGCCTGGGTGGGCGATTTCATCTTCTCCATCGGTCAGGCCTATTGGTGCGGCTTCTGTGTGAACTGCCCCGAAAGCGCCGACACGATGATGACCGACCTTCGCGAGATCGGGCCGACCTATTTCTTTGCACCGCCGCGCGTATTCGAAACTCAGCTGACCAATGTGATGATCCGGATGGAGGATGCAGGCAAGCTGAAGCAGCGCATGTTCCATCATTTCATGGCCCATGCCAAAAAGGTTGGCGGGTTGCTGTTGGACGGCAAGCCTGTGGGCTTTGGCGACAAATTGAAATACGCGCTGGGCAACCTGCTGGTTTATGGCCCGCTCAAGGATACGTTGGGTTATGGCCGCTTTCGGGTGGGCTATACAGCGGGTGAGGCAATTGGGCCTGAAATCTTTGATTTCTATCGCTCTTTGGGCATCAACTTGAAGCAGCTCTATGGCCAGACCGAAGCGACCGTATTTATCACCGTGCAACCGGACGGCGAAGTGCGCGCCGATACGGTTGGTGTGCCCGCGCCGGATGTCGAGCTGAAAATCGATGACAGCGGCGAGATCCACTATCGCTCGCCCGGTGTGTTTGTTGAGTACTACAACAATCCGGACTCCACGGCTTCAACCAAAGATGCCGAGGGCTGGGTTGCGACCGGTGATGCCGGGTTCATCGAAGAAAGCTCGGGCCATTTGCGGATCATCGATCGCGCCAAGGATGTTGGCAAAATGGCCGACGGATCGATGTTCGCGCCGAAATATGTTGAGAACAAGCTGAAGTTCTACCCTGATATTCTCGAAGTTGTGCTGTTTGGCAATGGTAAGGATCGTTGTGTCGCCTTCATCAATATCGATCTGACCGCGGTTGGAAACTGGGCCGAACGCAACAACGTGGCATATGCGTCCTATCAGGAGCTAGCGGGTCATCCCCGAGTGTTAGAGACGATTCGCGGCCATGTGGAAGCGGTGAATAAGTCAGTTGCGGCTGATGAAATGCTGTCGGGCTGTCAGGTGCATCGCTTTGTGGTTCTGCACAAGGAACTGGATGCCGACGATGGAGAAATGACCCGGACTCGGAAGGTGCGCCGTGGCTTTGTCGAGGAGAAATTCCACGACATCATCGCTGCGCTTTATGACGGGTCTGGCCAAGTGTCGACCACCACCGAGGTGACCTATGAAGATGGTCGCAAGGGTTCGATTTCTGCGACGTTGGAGATTGTCGATGCGCCGGTTGTGCCGGTCGCGCAACACAAGGTGGCGGCGGAATGAGGGGGCTGACGTGCACCGCTCGACCTGCGGTCATCGCCCGGCCCCCCGTCCCGTTTTTGTGTCAGGGAGGTTCTGATGCTGGATAATTCCGAAGGATATATCACCGAAGACGGTCGCAAGATCGGCGGCGTTGTGATGGAGATGAAGAACATCACCCTGCGCTTTGGCGGTGTAGTGGCGATCAAAGATATCTCGTTCGACATTCGCGAAGGCGAAATTCGCGCGATCATTGGACCGAACGGGGCGGGTAAGTCCTCGATGCTGAATGTGATCTCGGGCTTCTATGTCCCGCAAGAGGGCGAGGTCTGGTTCCACGGGTCCAAGCGCCCGCCGATGCGGCCCTTCGAGGTGGCGCAGCAAGGCATTGCGCGGACGTTTCAAAACATTGCCCTATTCGAAGGTATGAGCGTTCTCGACAACGTGATGACCGGACGCCTTGGCTTTATGAAGACGAACATCCTGCAGCAGGCCTTGTGGAAGGGTAAGGCCGAGGCGGAAGAGACCGAGAACCGGGAGGCGGTCGAGAAGATCATCGATTTCCTAGAAATTCAGCACATCCGCAAAACGCCTGTGTCTCGCTTGCCCTACGGCTTGAAGAAGCGCGTCGAATTAGCGCGAGCGCTGGCGGCGGAGCCTAAGCTGCTGCTGCTGGATGAACCGATGGCCGGGATGAATGTCGAAGAGAAAGAGGACATGAGCCGCTTTATTCTCGACGTGAATGACGAGTTCGGCACCACCATCGCCCTGATCGAGCATGACATGGGCGTGGTGATGGACCTGAGCGACCGGGTGGTCGTGATGGATTACGGCAAGAAGATCGGTGACGGCACGCCGGATGAGGTGCGCAACAATCAGGAAGTCATCGACGCCTATTTGGGGGTCAGTCATGACTGATGCTTGGGCAGAATTGGGGAGGGGCTGGCATGCCTGAACAACTCGTATTTGCGATGGAGGTCATCCTTAACGGTCTGATGGCCGGGGTGCTGTATGCGCTGGTCGCGTTGGGATTTGTGCTGATCTACAAGGCGTCGGGGATTTTCAATTACGCCCAAGGAGTTATGGCCCTGTTCGCGGCGATGACGCTAGTCGGGATCATGAATGGGCAGGTACCATTTGCGCATCTGATCAACGCCATCTTTGGCGCGCATGTTCATTACTTTGGTTGGAACGTCCCCGCGCTGCTGGCGATCATTCTGACCATGGCGGTGATGGTACTGCTAGCCTGGGCCGTGCAGCGGTTCGTGATGCGCCATCTGGTTGGACAGGAACCGATCATCCTGTTTATGGCGACCATCGGCCTGGCCTATTTCCTTGAAGGCGTGGCGGACCTGATGTGGGGGTCCGAGATCAAGACGCTGGATGTGGGTCTGCCACAGGGCATCAACCTATGGATTGACGAGACGACCTTCAACATCTTCGACTATGGCTTCTTCATCGACAATCTGGACATCGTGGCGACGATCATCGCGGCGCTGCTGGTGGCGGCCTTGGTCGCGTTCAGCCAGTACACCAAACAGGGCCGAGCGATGCGTGCGGTGGCGGATGATCATCAGGCGGCGCTGTCGGTCGGGATCTCGCTGAATTTCATCTGGGTCATGGTCTGGTCGGTGGCCGGGTTCGTGGCGCTGGTTGCAGGGATCATGTGGGGCACCAAATCGGGCGTTCAGTTCTCACTGTCACTCATCGCACTCAAGGCGCTGCCGGTGCTGATGCTGGGAGGGTTCACCTCGATTCCCGGAGCAATCGTCGGCGGGTTGATCATCGGTGTTGGCGAAAAACTGTTCGAGTTTGCCATCGGCCCGTTGGTCGGTGGTGCGACCGAGAACTGGTTTGCCTATGTACTGGCGCTGATCTTTCTGGTGTTCCGGCCGCAAGGCCTGTTCGGCGAGAAGATCATTGAGAGAGTGTAGGGTATGACCAAGCTGATCGCCATCATCAACGTGATCGCATGGGCGGGGTTCTGGGCTTTTGGTTACATCGCTCTGACGTCCAGTGATCTAAGCGAAGGCCAGCTTGTGATCGCTGTGCTTCTGGCTTTTGCCGGGCTTGTTATGGGCGTTCTCGCCTACATGAAACTGGTGCGTGCCTCTGAGGCGACCGGATATGCCAAGGGCTCCAATCAACTGGACGCTGCAGCCCGCAATCGGGCGCAGGAAGAATGGGGAAAGTAAGACATGTTCTATCGTGAGGCCGGAGACTTCAAAACCTCCTACATAGCGGACAGCCAGACTTTCCCGATCAAGTTTGACCGGTATCGGTACTACGTCGTGTTGGCAGTGGCGTTCGGGATCATTCCATTCATCATCAACGACTATTGGGCCAACGCACTGCTGCTGCCCTTCCTAATCTACGCGATCGCTGCAATCGGGCTGAACATCTTGGTGGGGTATTGCGGGCAGGTTTCGCTGGGAACAGGTGGTTTCATGGCTGTGGGGGCCTATGCTTGCTACAAGCTGATGACGGCGTTTCCGGATGTCAGCATGTTCATCCATGTTCTGTTGGCTGGCGGCGTCACTGCGCTGGTGGGCGTGCTGTTTGGTCTGCCCTCTTTGCGGATCAAAGGGTTCTACCTTGCGGTGGCCACGCTGGCCGCACAGTTCTTCCTTGTATGGCTTTTCAATCGGGTGCCATGGTTCTACAACTACTCGGCCTCCGGCCAAATCAATTCGCCGGAACGGGATGTGTTTGGCATCATCATCACCGGTCCGAACGCGCCTGCCTGGGCGACCTATCTGTTTTGCCTGATCTTTTTGACCTTCAGTGCGATCATCGCGCGTAACCTGACGCGCGGTACTACGGGTCGGACATGGATGGCGATCCGCGACATGGATATCGCAGCCGAGATCATCGGGGTGAACCCGCTCAAGGCAAAGCTTACCGCCTTTGCCGTCAGCTCGTTTTTCGTAGGCATTGCAGGCGCACTGTTCTTTGCTGTCTATCTGGGCGCTGTCGAAGTGGGTGAAGTGTTCGGTATTCAGAAATCATTCCTGGTGCTGTTCATGGTAATTATCGGCGGATTAGGGTCTATATTTGGGTCCTTCGCGGGGGCGGCATTTCTGGTTTTGCTGCCAGTTGTCCTAAAGCTGCTGGGTGTCGATCTGCTGGGTTGGCCCACCGATATCGTTGCGCACCTGAACCTCGTGATTGTGGGCGCTCTCATCATCATATTCCTTGTTCTTGAACCCCACGGGCTGGCGCAGCTTTGGCGCGTCGCGAAAGAGAAACTCAGACTCTGGCCGTTCCCGCACTAGTGGGCAGGCCCAATGAAAAGACGGGCGGCTGAAGCCCGAAACCCAACATCGGATCAACTAAGGGAGGAGACACCCGATGAAAAAGAAAATGGCTACCCTGGCGCTGGGCGCGCTGATGGCGGCAGGACCTGCGCTCGCAGATCTTGTGATCCCATCGCTCAGCTATCGTACGGGCCCATACGCTGCAGGCGGTATTCCGTTTGCTGATGGCTATGCTGACTATTTCACTCTGCTCAACGAACGAGACGGGGGTATTGGCGGTGTTCCTGTCAACGTGATCGAATGTGAGACCGGCTATAACACCGAAAAAGGTGTGGAGTGCTATGAATCAACCAAGGGCGAAGGCGCGCTGATTTATCAGCCTTTGTCGACCGGTATTACATATCAGTTGATCCCCAAAGTAACGGCGGATGACATCCCGCTGCATACAATGGGTTATGGCCGGACTTCGGCCCGCAACGGCAAGGTGTTCAGCCACGTCTTCAACTATCCCGCGAATTACTGGGACGGTGCCTCGGGCGCGATCAACTATCTGCTAGACGAAAATGGAGGCGATCTGAACGGCAAGAAAATTGCTCTGGTCTATCACAACTCAGCCTATGGCAAGGAACCGATCAGAACGTTGGAAGAGCTGTCGAAAAAGCACGGCTTTGAGCTGTCGTTGTTGCCGGTCGACCATCCAGGGCAAGAGCAAAAATCCCAGTGGCTGCAGATCCGTCGTGAAAAGCCAGACTTTGTCCTGATGTGGGGCTGGGGCGTAATGAACCAGGTCGCCATTCAGGAGGCTGCCAATATTCGCTTCCCGATGGAAAACTTCATCGGCGTTTGGTGGTCGGGCGCGCAGCATGACGTACTGCCTGCTGGCGACAAGGCGAACGGTTACAAGGCCGTAACCTTCCATGCCGTTGGTGATGACTTTCCTGTATTTGACGACATCAAGACGCATGTCGTGGATGCCGGAAAGGCCGCAGGCGCAGGCGATCAGGTTGGTACCGTTCTGTACAACCGTGGCCTCTACTCGGCGATGCTCGCCGCCGAAGCGATCAAGGACGCGCAGGAAGCAAATGGAACCGGCGATGTCACACCGGGTATGGTTCGGGACGCGATGGAGCAGCTGAACATCACCGAAGAGCGCATGGCCTCTCTGGGTATGCCGAACTTTGGTCCGACCTTCCAGGTATCGTGCGATAACCATGGCGGCCCAGGCTTGATTGGCGTCTCTCAGTGGGATGCAGGTACACAAACATGGAACCTGATCTCGGACTTCAAGCCAACCGATGGTGAGGTGATCGGTGCGCTGGTTGAAGAAGACTCGAGCGCATATGCAGCCGAAAACAACGTCGAAACACGCTGCAACTAAGGCCTGCTTCGACCATAAACTTAGGGGGCGGCGGTAAGCTGCCGCCCCGATTAAACGGTCCCACGGGGCAGGCATGAGGATATGCGCTGATGCTGGATGCTGCACAAACCACTGATGTACAAGCCGAAACATTGCTTGAGGTCAACAATATCGAGGTGATCTATAATCATGTGATCCTCGTGCTGAAAGGCGTTAGCCTGACTGTGCCGAAAGGCGGTATTACTGCCCTATTGGGCGGAAACGGCGCGGGTAAGACCACGACACTTAAGGCGGTGTCGAACCTTCTGCATTCCGAACGGGGCGAGGTTACCAAAGGCTCGATCAAATATCGCGGGACCAGCGTGCATGAAAGTGATCCGGCTGTTCTGGTTGAAAAGGGCGTGATCCAGGTAATGGAAGGCCGCCATTGTTTTGAACATCTGACTGTCGAAGAAAACCTTCTGACCGGCGCCTATACACGCAAAGACGGCTCGGCTGCCATCCAGCAGGATCTGGAACTGGTTTACAACTACTTCCCACGATTGAAGGAACGCCGCCGGTCGCAGGCCGGATATACTTCGGGCGGCGAACAGCAAATGGTGGCGATGGGTCGGGCGCTGATGTCACGCCCCGAGACGATCCTGTTGGATGAACCCTCGATGGGTTTGGCCCCGCAGTTGGTCGAAGAGATTTTCGGCATTGTAAAAGACCTGAACGAGAAGGAAGGCGTGTCCTTTCTGTTGGCCGAACAGAACACAAATGTGGCTCTAAGGTTCGCTCATTACGGCTATATTCTGGAATCGGGTCGCGTTGTGATGGACGGACCTGCTGCCGAATTGCGCGAGAATCCTGACGTTAAGGAGTTTTATCTCGGCATGTCAGACGAGGGCCGAAAGAGCTTTCGCGACGTGCGCTCATACCGCCGTCGCAAGAGATGGCTGTAAGCGGGCAGAGGATATTTCGATGACCTATTTCGATAAGCTTGAAACCCGATCAGCAGATGAACGCGCAGCGGATCATGCGCGCGCCTTGCCTGAACAGATCAACCGCGCGCAGGCAGCACCCGGATACAAGGATATCCTTTCTGATGTGCAGTCAGACGCAGTGACTGATATGCAGGCGCTGGCGCAATTGCCGGTGCTGCGGAAATCTGACCTGACCAAGGCACAGGCTGGGCGGCCACCATTTGGTGGGTTTACAGTGAAACCTGCGCGGAACTTCCAGCATGTGTTCCAGTCACCGGGCCCAATTTATGAACCGGGCAGCACCGATCACGACTGGTGGCGCATGGGCCGCTTTCTGAATGCAGCAGGCGTGGGCCCGGGCGATATCGTGCAGAATTGTTTCGGATACCACCTGACCCCTGCAGGTATGATTTTCGAAAGCGGTGCCCAGGCTGTGGGCGCGTCGGTTCTGCCAGCCGGTACTGGGCAGACTGAACTGCAGGTGACCGCTGCGCGCGATGTGGGTTGCACGGCCTATGCCGGAACCCCGGATTATCTCAAGATCATCCTCGAAAAGGCTGACGCGATGGGTGTTGCTCTGCAGTTTTCGAAGGCGGTCGTAGGCGGGGGTGCGTTATTTCCTTCCTTGCGTCAAGAGTACGCGGATCGGGGCATAGCTTGCCTGCAATGTTATGCTACAGCGGATCTGGGCAATATCGCCTATGAAAGCCCGGCCATGGAAGGAATGATCATCGACGAACACGTCATCGTCGAGATTGTCACGCCGGGCACTGGCACACCCGTTGCCCTCGGTGAGGTTGGTGAAGTCGTCGTAACAACTCTCAACCCCGACTATCCTCTGATCCGGTTCGCCACAGGCGATCTGTCGGCTATCATGCCCGGAGCCTCTCCGTGTGGGCGCACCAATATGCGCATCAAAGGCTGGATGGGGCGCGCTGATCAGACCACCAAAATCAAGGGTATGTTTGTGCGTCCCGAACAGGTGGCCGCACTGGTGGATAAGCATGACGAGATCGTCAAAGCCCGCGTTATCGCGGCCCGTCAGGGCGAGATGGATACGATGACAGTACAGATTGAAAGCCCCTGCGAGAATGACGGTGCCTATGCCAAATCGGTTGCCGAGGTGCTGAAACTCAAAGGCGCGATTGAGGTCGTGGCCCCCGGCTCATTGCCCAAGGATGGGTTGGTGATCGAGGATCAGCGCGTCTACGAATAAGGGTCTGCGGCAGTATGTGCCGCAGATTTGTTTCCCGTCACACTGGTGTTTCTTAGCAATTTGGTCGATTAAAGGCGGAACCTTCGGGATTCTCAGTCAGGCATCATGGCCGAAATCGAATATTCAGAACACGGAACACGCAATCGCGGCGCCTTGGGCACGCGTTTCGTGGGAGCTATCGCCTGTATTGTAGCAGCAGCTTGTCTGTTGCCGATGGTGGCCGTGGTTCTGGCAGCAGTGACCGGCGGAACGGACACCGTTTCACACTTGTTAGAGACTGTACTACCCAGTTACGCTCTGACAACGATCATCCTTGTCGCGCTGGTTGCAGCGGGAACATTTTCAATCGGGGTTGGGGCGGCCTGGCTGGTGACCATGACCCGTTTCCCTGGGGTGAGATTTCTCGAAATTGCATTGGTGCTGCCGTTGGCCTTTCCGGCCTACGTTCTGGCCTATGCCTATACCTTCATCCTTGACCACCCCGGTATCGTGCAGTCCACGCTGCGCGATGTGACGGGCTGGGGTCCGCGCGACTATTGGTTCCCCGAAATTCGTTCGACCGAGGGCGCGGCGGTGATGTTGATCCTTGTGCTCTATCCTTATGTCTATCTGCTGGCACGGGCTGCGTTTTTGCAGCAAAGTGCCACCGCCTTTTTGGCCGCCCGCGCCTTGGGGAACGGACCCTGGCCCGCCTTCTGGCGAGTTTCTCTACCTATGGCACGCCCCGCCATTGCGGGGGGAGTGCTGTTGGCTGTGATGGAGACCATCGCCGATTTTGGAACCGTCGCCTATTTCGGTGTCCAGACATTTGCCACCGGGATCTACACAAGCTGGTTTTCCATGGCCGACCGTGCCGCTGCAGCTCAGCTTGCTTTGTGCCTTTTGGGATTTGCACTTGTGATGGCTATGGCCGAACGGACACAGCGTGGTAAGGCCAAATACTACCAAACCGGCAAACAACATGCTGCCCAACCTGCCGCGAATCTGAAGGGCACAAGGGCGTTTGCCGCTTTTTTGCTCTGCGCAATTCCGGTTCTGTTCGGATTTCTTCTGCCTGTTGTGATCCTCGTGCAGATGGGTCTTGAATCCGAACAAAACCTTCTGTCACGCAGATATGTTGGGTTCATTCAAAATTCGCTAACGCTGGCCGGAACTGCAGCCGTAATCACTGTTTGCGCCGCCATCTCGGTCGGGTTCTATCAGCGCCTCAGACCCGGGCGTGGTTCTGCCACAGCGGCTTATCTGGCGCGGCTGGGTTATGCGGTGCCCGGTGGAGTGATCGCTGTCGGGCTGATCGTACCCTTTGCCGGGCTAGACAATGCGCTGGATGCCTGGATGCGTAAAACCTTTGATGTTTCAACGGGATTGCTGGTTACAGGTTCGATCTGGTTGCTGGTCGCGGCCTATATGGTGCGCTTCCTTGCCGCTGCGCTCAGCGCATATGAAGGTGGCCAAAGTACAGTGCACTCGAATATGGACGCTGCCGCGCGATCGCTGGGGCAGACACCGCTGGGCACATTGCGCCGGGTGCATTTGCCGATCCTGACCCCTTCGCTATTAACGGCGTTGCTGATCGTCTTTGTCGATGTCATGAAAGAATTGCCCGCAACTCTTATCATGCGGCCCTTTAACTTTGACACATTGGCGGTACAGGCTTACCGGCTGGCGTCGGACGAGCGGTTGGAAGGTGCAGCGGTGCCGTCACTGGTTATCCTCGCAGTGGGGCTGTTGCCGGTGATCCTGATTTGCCGTCAGGTTGGACGCAGGTAGCACACGGTCGGTTCTAAAAATTCGTGTCGCGATTGCACTGGGCTTGATTCAATGACGATTTCCGGCAAGGCTTGTTTTATGAACATGCAGCCTCCCAGCCGGTTCGGGTCCGGCTCTGCCCAGTTGCCGGTCGCGTTTGACCGGCGTGAGATGTCTCAAATCCTGTCTGTCTATGGCCGAATGGTCGCCGCCGGTGAATGGCGTGACTACGGAATTTCCAATTTACGCGAGACAGCCGTGTTTTCAATTTTCAGGCGAACTGCCGAACATCCGATTTACCGGGTGGAAAAACACCCCCGCCTGCGAATGCGGCAAGGTATGTATTCGGTGGTGGGTATGGATGGGCGCATTCTGAAACGTGGGCACGATCTGCGCTCTGTTTTGAGAGTTCTGGAACGCAAATTGATCCGGGCGGTTGACTCTGATTAGAGCCTTTTATGCGCCGTAACTGGCCCATCGCCTTGCGCTGCAATTCGGGCAATCGCCTGATCCATAGGCTCAAGCGCGACAGCCATGTGATAGGCATTGGCGTGGAGCAGCAAATTCCCGGCCGCCACCCAGGCCACATGGCCCTTCCAGAATAGCAGATCACCGCGTCGCGCAGATTCCCCTGCAGGCACAAGTTCTCCGACTTCACGTTCCTGATCGCCGCTGTCTCCGGGACAAGGGATGCCGCAGGCCAGCAGGGCAGCCTGTACCAAACCCGAGCAATCCAGTCCGAACCGGCTATTGCCTCCCCATAGATATGGCGTGCCAAGAAACAGTTCGGCAGCGGCAACAGGATCGGCGAGCTGAGAGTAGGCAGGGACAGCGTGGACCGCTGGAATAAAGCCCAGTGCGGTCTCCACAAATCTGTCTTCCTCCGACAAAACGCGAATTCTGCTGCCGAAACTTAATGAGGTTAGGTCGCGGCTTTTAATGTCAGGCTTCTCGTATGCGTGGGTCGAGCCCGCAACGATCCAGTGAGTCTGGGGCTCAATTGGGCCCAACCGATCGGTGGGCAGCCATCCCTCATAACCATCCTTGCTAGCTTTGATCTTGCTCCAGCCATCAAGCTCTTCTTCGATGGTCACAGAGTCACCGAATAGCAATTGCCGGTCGCGCGAGCCATCAGGTTGACGTAGCAAATCGACGACGGGACGGATAATACGCGCTTGGGTCATAGGCCAAGAAGCTCCGGAAGGGCCGCCAGAAGGGCACGTGGCCCTTGACCCAACCCGCCCTTGCTGCGGCCGGGTTCCTTGCTACGTTGCCAGGAATAGATGTCAAAATGCATGTAGCGGCTGCGGTTAGCAAACCGGCGCAGGAATAGCGCTGCGGTGATTGACCCCGCAAACCCACCGGACGGCGCGTTGTCGAGGTCGGCGATGCCGGGCTCAATCATCGCTTCGTATGGCTCATGGAATGGCATGCGCCAGACCGGATCTGCGACAGTTTCTGCTGCCCGTGCCAGCGTTTCGGCTGCCTTGTTGTCATCGGTATAATACGGTGCCAAATCGGGCCCCAACGCTACCCTTGCTGCACCGGTTAACGTGGCAATCGATATCAGCAGATTGGGTGCGTCCTCATGTGCCAGCGCCAGCGCATCGGCTAGAACCAACCGTCCTTCGGCATCGGTGTTGTTGATTTCTACGGACATTCCATTTCGCGCGGTTAAAATATCACCGGGACGGAATGCGTTGCCCGCAACCGAGTTCTCGACGGCTGGGATCAACACCCTCAGTTGTAATTCCAACCCGAGCGCCATGATCATACGGGCCAAACCCAGCACATTGGCTGCTCCACCCATATCTTTCTTCATCAACCCCATCGAGGCGCCTGGTTTCAGATTCAGCCCTCCGGTATCGAAACAAACCCCTTTGCCAACCAAGGTCAGTTTCGGGCCGCTGTCACCCCAATTCATCTCCAGTAGCCGAGGCGCCTGTTCCGCTGCGCGTCCGACCGCGTGGATCATTGGAAGGTTCTGGTCCAACAGCGCCTCGCCACTGATGACTGATACATCTGCACCGAACTCCTGCGCTAGGTCCTCAATGGCTTGTTGCAATTGCGTGGGGCCCATATCCGCAGCGGGAGTGTTGACCAAATTCCGTATTAAGGCCTCGGCATTTGCCATGATCTCGATCCGTTTGGCATCCACACCTTCGGGTGCAACCAGCGCGGCATTTGCAGCGCTTTGCGCGGCGTAGCGATCAAACGCGTACCCGGTCATCAGCCAGCCAAAGCATTCAGCTTCAAGCACGTTCGCCGGGATGCCCGAGGCTACGCGATAGGTCCCTTTTGGTAACGATTCCGCCGCTGCGGCCAAGGGAAACCGTTTGCGCGCTCGTTTTGACGCGCTGCCATATCCCGCAAGGGCAAATTCAGGCTTACCATCTGGGCCCGGCACCAAAACTGTTTGACCAAGTGTGGCAGAAAAACCATCCGCCGAAACCCATGAGTGCACGTGTTCCGGCTGATTTTCCAGCCAGCCCGCCAATTCGGATTGCTGCAGAACATATAGCGGCAGAGACGGGTCAGTAGCGGGGGCAAAGGACAGGGTCATACGGGCCTCGGCTGGTTGAAGTTCCGCACAGACTATCTGTCTGCGGCGTCCCCGCAACCCCTCTCAGACCGATAGATCCTGCTGATCCCAGATGGCGGTCAGCGAACGCTCGCCAACCCGGATCAGACGGTATAGCGTGGCGCCGGTAGCTACAGCATCGCCGGCATCAACCGAATGCACGACGTCACCCGCGACACGGGCCAACGCTGTCATGCCGATCTGTTCGGATATGGCCACCAATGATTTGGCGCATTTGCGCAGCCCAGTCCAATCGCGTTTCCGCCAGAATCTTTCGCAATTCGACAGGCGCAGAGCGAGTTCTTCAACTGTTCTGCACAGCACATCCATCGCATTGTTGTCACCAAGTTGATGATACAGGCTGTTCAGGCGGTCCGGGTCCAGACGCACGGATTCTTTCTGTTCAAGCGTGATAATCTTGTCCACCACATTCACCCCAGTTGATATGCCCCCACGGCACGCTACAATTGTGCTTTGAAATACCTTTGCAATTCCTTGCGGAGCAGCGGGATAATGTCTCGAATTTTGTGAGAATTCAGGGTACAGAGCGATCCAGTCAAAACAACAGGGGCATCAGAATGAAATTTGCCAAACCTTTGCCGACCTATCTGGTGAAACGGTATCACGGCTGGAAGGCGACCACCTATTCCGAGAATCAGGTCTGGTATCGGCGATTGGCGACGGAGGGACAGCGCCCGCGCGCAATGGTCATTTCGTGCTGCGACAGCCGGGTGCACGTGACCTCGATCTTCGGTGCCGATCAGGGTGAGTTTTTCATTCACCGTAACATCGCCAACTTGGTGCCACCTTACGCACCGGACGGGGATCACCACGGCACCAGCGCGGCCATTGAATATGCGGTAACGGCGCTGAAGGTCGCGCATCTGATAGTTCTGGGTCATTCTCAATGTGGCGGCGTGCAGGGCTGTATCGACATGTGCAAGGGGCAGGCTCCGCAGCTTGAGGCGAAAGACAGCTTCGTCGGACGTTGGATGGATATCCTCAAGCCTAAATACGAGCTGGTTGCCGATGTCGAAGACAGCACCGAACAAGCCCGGCAATTCGAGCGTCAGGCCGTGGTCGCCTCGCTGGAAAACCTGATGACCTTCCCTTTTGTATCTTCCGCCGTCGAAGAAGGCTCACTCAGCCTGCATGGGCTCTGGACCGATATCGGAGAAGGCGGGTTGCAGAGCTATGATCCGCAGGAAAAGAAATTCGTCGTGGTATAGGCACGTCATTCATTGCTTGACGCTAGGCTCCAGACTCATTGATTTACAGCCAGAACAGCACGGTAGCTGCTAGAGCGATAGCCGAGAGGAATACCTTTGGGCATCTGTCATAT
>NZ_JBQFWR010000013.1:0-119077 GCF_056540425.1 Ruegeria sp. AN6 | reverse complement strand
TAGATTACTCATGTTATACCCCTGAAACTCAGGGGCTTGAATCATGCAGCCGAGATGACGGCAACCAAATTAATGGGTCCAGAACCTAGAAAACCACGGGCGCCCGAAGAAACTTAAGATGACAAAGCCTCAGCAAACGCGCCTGGATGAGATTGTTGCTCTCTGCAAAGAACTTGCGCCTGGCGGTAGGGTGACCGCAGTCGAGAAAAGCCGCTTCGGACACGTCAGCACGCAACAAAGCACGCAGGATCAGCTCCACATCCGAAACCTTTTGAACATTCTGCGCGTGAGTGCCGCCCAAGCCCATTGGGAGATGTCTCAAGGAGCTATTGGCAAATTGCTTCGCGACTTCGAGCGTGGTGGAAAATCGAAGAAAAAGGTATCCCACCGCGACCAGTCCGACATGTTCGCAGCACTGGGAATAGAAGCGCCTGAACCCACAAAGAAATGCGACGCTCTAAACCAAAAACTGGGTCTCAGTGTTCTCAAGGAGCTTGATGAGAAGCGGTATGAGGTGTGCCTGAGAATACAAAATGAAAAAGACAGGGTCGTCTTTCTCGCAGAACGGACGGACACACTCGAGATTTTTGCAGAAGCGCTTTCGCGCAGAGGCCACCACACCAACTATGTCGTGGGAAACCAAACCAAGGGTGAAGATCGCGCCGTGAAGGCGATCTTTGGAGATGGCCCCGACAGTTTCAAGCGTATCAAACAGGGCAAGTCCGTGGAGTCTTACTTCCGACCTAGAGGAAAGAACGAACCAAAAGGATCTGCATCGGTTTTTCTGACTTACAAGATGGCTGAAGGCATCAACCTTCAGTCGTCAGACACGCTGGTGTTGCTTGGTCTGACCTCGAACCTGAAAGAGCTCATCCAAGGTCTGGGTAGGATCGACAGGATCGATAGT
The DNA here is from genome assembly GCF_056540425.1 of Ruegeria sp. AN6. Classification (NCBI taxonomy): domain Bacteria; kingdom Pseudomonadati; phylum Pseudomonadota; class Alphaproteobacteria; order Rhodobacterales; family Roseobacteraceae; genus Ruegeria; species Ruegeria sp. AN6. The sequence continues at coordinate 118,170 of NZ_JBQFWR010000013.1, read as the reverse complement.
GAGTTCGGGGTCGTCAATTACCACCTTGTTGATGTGCCAGTAGGTCAGTTTGCATCTGACGAAAAAATCGCCCAGCGCATAGAGAACTATAAAACTTTGGCTGGGGAGGCGCTAATCGACGCCGTTTTAGAAGAAAGCACCGAAGACGCAGAACTGATCCTCAATAGTGTTGTAAAATATCTGCGATCCCCACGGCTGCTTCGCGACAACAACTTTCACGACGTTCTGGAACGCACCAAGCAAACAATCCCCGAAGACCGCTACAAACTCATCGACAAGGCCAAAATCCAGGGAACCTGGGGCGCGGAGTTGGCGTTCCTATCGGCCCGTGAGAAATTCACGGCGCTACATCTCAAAGGACGTAGCAAAAGCAATAGCTTCTTTCCGCCTCGCCTGCTGCTTCTTAAGGATACCGCGCCAGGCCTGATATTGGAACGCGACCAGCTGGCCTGCATCCAATCTCTGGAGACTGCATACGAGCGGACCAGAAGTCTTGGAATGGAGCACGCCCACGTGTCACTGGAAGATCTCTCTGAAGCGCTAGAGACGATTTCAGAGCAGATCGGTAAGCTGACCGAGTGGGACTTGCGCCCGGCGCGCGTTGAGAGCCTCATGAAAGCCTGCGCCGAGTTCATGGGACGCAAGGGTGGTGTCGATCTCAGTGATCAAGAATGGTTTGGCCATCTTTCACTGCCGGCCGTGGAAATGGTGTGCGAGGCGTGGAGCCGTGAGCTTGATCCCTTCTGGGAACAAGCAAAACACGAAGTGCGTGACAGCTTCGCCTACGAGGATCTTCCCAAGGGGTACATCGCGCTTCAGATTATCCTGGAAAAGCTCGAAAGCGATCATCAGGCGTCCGCTGGGATCCATGAAAAGATGGTCCGGGTCATCGAGGAAGCTGAGCAGATTTCACGCAACCACGAACCCGCAATTGGACAGCGCATTTCAGTGGTGTTCTATTCGGATGGAGCAGGCGAGCACTAGACGGCCCCAGACAGCAGCGAAGCCAGCTCCGACAAAATATTTAGCGGCTAAAGATTTTCACAAATCGGCCATCATTCTCTAACATCAAAGGAAGGGCATTTGTAACAAAATAGTCAAAGCGTTGAGCATCGAAAATGCACTTGAATTATTGGCCCCACGGAATTTCACCGACCTTTCGCCAAAGAGTGATCGGAAAGCTCCAGAATGCACTGGAGAAGCAGCCAGAAAACCAAAACACCCAACAGGCAAGTAAATGCAATCAAACGGACAGTCAGGCTATCACAGCATTCACGAAGCGTGCGCGTACCTGCGGAAATTAGACTTTTTGGTGAAGCGCTCTCAGCTTTCGAGTCGCGCGGCTCCATTCTTGGGCCTAGCACTTGACGACGACAAACTACCTGACGCGCGAGCTGCTCTGCATGAGCTTTCCGACTGGAAGCTATCTAGACTGCTTAGCGACTATAGCTACGCATGTAGCTGGGCTATTTGCGCAACTTTATCCGAGCACTATGGAGTAGATGGTAATGCCAAGGTCTGGCCGCACATCGAGAACCTTTTGGCAAAAAAGATCAGCATTCAGGATGATCGAATAGCGATTTTTCAGACGTTCGTTCGCACCTGTCGGAAGCTAGGCCTCGCCGCTGAAGGCTTTGAGAAACGTGTCCACGCTTTTCAAATTCACGCCGGTGTTTCACGAACGCAATTGCGGCACTTGGCCAGAGCATTCATTGCTCAGGAACGTTCACTTGGGCTACCGGACCAAAATGACATTGTGCAGCTAAACCGCTGGGAAGATGATGCGCTCCATTTTCTTGCTGCCGGTGTTGAAGTTCTCCAACGACCGATTCTCATGGATCATTCTGCTTGGATGGCAGCGGCATATGTTGAATGGCGCCGAGATCAGAATTCGCTCGCCAGAAGTTCTAGCTACCTAAGGCAATTTGGAGAGACTCTTCGAGCAGAATTTGAAAGTTCTGCTGGCGCTGTAAAACGCGTCGTAGCGGCGCCACGGCTTGTTTGGGAAGACGGACGCCCTCAGCTTGCAATACCAGGGCAATCTCGGCGCTATAGGTTGCTTGTCGACGGAGTGCTTCATCGTGTACGCGCAGGTCGACTCTGGCCTCTTCCATACCCATTGCCGAACGAAGTCTCTTGGGAAGGCGAGAACGCTGGAAAAATAGACATTTTCCAAGGGTCGGATTTTGTCATATTTGACAGCAACACCGGTCGACAGGTCAGTGCCAACACAAAGGTGATCGATGGCTCTAGACGACTAAGCGGGGTTGTCGCGACTGCCATCGTAGTCTCAAGGGAGGCCTTTCAGGTCAATGGAATTCCCGCGAGAGAGGTCGGATTAAATGTGTTTTGCGCCGATGTAGACCTTAGAGCGGGAAGCGTGGAATTAACACGCGATCAACACGTGTGGGTACTCACAGGAGCCCGGCGTCCGCAGATATCAATCAATGGGCTACCGATAGCAAAGGGGTTGAGTGGAGCGAATCTCTGGGGCCCGAACACGGATGTTGAGCTGGATTTCGGTTCTAGTGAACTCCTTCCGGGACATACGGATGACCGGCCCAGACCTGCCTTCATTCAGGTTGATGCATGCGGTAATTCAAGCGAGATTGAAGTAGAAGTAGATGGCCGCGGCATTGCAAAGGTTGAGATTTCTGAACTTGCTCGTGCTGCGGGCTTGGAAGATGCCACAGGCCCAGTATCGATGGTGTTAACGCTCTTGCGGTCCCATGAGGCATCAGCTGAAACCACGCCAACGCGGTTCAAGCGGAAACTGGCGGTATGGCCCGGTTTTTTGGCCCAAGATGGTCTGGTGCTAGTGTCTCATACAGCCCCGGATAACTTTGTTGAGACAGAGTCAAAACACGTTTCAAGGGATGACGGTGGGTTTTTGTGTCTGGATCGCGGTGGTGGTTTTTCCGAGGCGCGGATTGCATTCTCATTCGAAGGACAGGTTAGCCTGTTTACGGTTCGTCCAGCGGTGCTTTTTGCTGTGTTCGAACATGTGGACGGAACAAAGAAACCTTGGGTTTTGGGCGACGCAATTATCAAAGGCGCGGCTACAAAGAGCGATGCCATCGTTGTAAATTCTCCAGAGAGAGAAGCTAGTTTGAGGTTGGGTGCCCGCCTCATAACTGATGCGTTCAGAGACCAATCCACCTTTGCAATACCAATTGCAACCCTCGACGGAGGCGACATAGTACATGTGTCTTCGGAAGGATTGCCGACTCTGGTCGCAACCGTAGAAAGTGCCTTGCAACCGACAACGACTCACGTCCGCACATGGGAAGGGGGCACACGTATTTCCGTCACCATGCCATTTTCAGTTGGCGGCGCTATGGTGCGACTGGAAACCGAGAATGGACAAATCGATCAAAGCGAAGTCAGCTTCGATCACCTGCCAACCGAAAGTCGCTCGCAATATTGGCTGTCAAATCATCAATCGGACGGGAAGCAAATCACATTTGATGTCAATGGTCAGGCGTTATCTGGTCTCAATATGATAACGTTGCGACTTCGGAAAAACGGGCAGCAAGAGTGGTTTCAACTCAGTAACGCTCGCAATGACCGTTACGCATTCCCACTAGTCGGTGGTATCCCTTCCGAGGATACTTCATCACAAATTGAACAGCTCGATAGATGGCTTTCAAAGTGTTACGCCCCTGAGGTTTGGGACTACGGCTTGGGTCAAGCATTGCAGAGCCGTTGGAATACCCTCGTTAGAGATACATCTGAGAAACCCGGTGGAAAGAGCAAGTTGCTCCTACTTGCAGTCAAAGATGACGAACCAGACTGGTTGCCAATGCTTCACGTCGTCCAGGAAATTCCAACGCTTTTTGCGGAGCCTGCGATCAGTTTTCACGCGTTTTCCGCCTCGTCAGGCAGCGACCGTATATTGAGATTGCTAGCGGATGCAGAACACATGCAGCTACGCGCTTTGAACCTTAATCCTATGGCACTATTGTGCTTTCCAAATGCTAGAACGGCAGCGAAAGCAGGTGAAACGCTTAAGAATTTTAAGCCAAGTCACTTGCCAGCGATTTTTTCCACGCTTGCTGAGAAACCTGGAGAATGGCTCGGCGTTGACGCTCTGGGACCAGATCATGCGTCTACGGCGGTTAACGTTCTTCGTGATCGTATTGAAGCAAACGAAATTCTGGGGGCTGGCGAAGCTCACGGACGCATGTCGCTTCGAAGCGTTAACGTGAACCGGGTTGCATCTAGTCTTCGAGATCCGGCACTCGAAGACAGATGCGTCAGCTCAATAGATGACGAAGATGCTTCCGTACATATGATCGAGCAAGCCTTGTTAGCGTTTGCTTTTGCAAGCCGAAGTGGTCCTGACGCTGTTAGTCGTATTTTGCAATCTGTTTCGACGAGGCTCGGGGAAAAAGAGGAAATTGTTCTCGCCTCGATTGGAGAGATGATCCGGCTGGGAAGGGAGCTTTTTTCGTTTCATTTGATAGCTACAGAGCTCGAGTTGAGAAGTAAATCATGAGAAGTATTCGCACCGACGAAACCAGTATTTCGGATTTGGACCCGCTACGTTTTCGGAGCATTCTAGAGCACCGTTTGAGAAGCTTCACGACCGCCGCAGCGGCGGTGTCTCCGGTAGTCGCACCGGGCTTGGAGCGCGCAGTAAACGATATGATCGAGAAAGAAGTGCTCGTACGTGGGCCTTTCTTAGAGAGCTTACCAGACTTTGAAAAAGGGCATTCTATCAAAGAGTTGGTGGCGGACGGGGTGTTGTGCGAACAGTGGAGGGGTATGGAAAGTAATGCTCCGTCTCTTTGGAACCGGCCGCTTCACCGTCACCAGCAAGCCGCCATAGGACGCGATGAGAATTACATTGTGGCGACCGGAACGGGCTCGGGCAAAACCGAGTCTTTCTTATTCCCAATGATTGATGATCTCATGCGCCGTGGTGTTGGCAGGCCGGGCGTTAAAGCCATCTTGGTTTATCCTTTGAACGCCTTGGCTACCGATCAAATGTTCCGCATTGCGCGTTTGCTTTTCCGCGAGCTTGGTGATCCCGGACTGACGCTGGGGCGTTACACGGGTCAAACCACAGCAGGGGCCAACCGAAGCGAGATCGAACAGGATGTTCTCTCGTCACCAAGCTTCGAAGATGCGTTTCCTGATGCGCACCGGGTGCCAAACGGTTGGCAACTCTCAAGAAACGAAATGCTGGAGTCGCCTCCCGACATTCTGATCACAAACTATGCGATGCTAGAACATGTCTTACTGTTGCCTCGCAATCGAGCGCTTCTGAAAGACGCCAACCTTCGCTGGTTGATACTCGACGAATTACACACCTACGCCGGGGCTCAAGCGATTGAGGTCGCTTTTCTTCTACGCAAGCTGAAAGCCAATCTGGGTATGGAGACAGGACATCTGAGGTGTGTTGGGACATCTGCGAGTTTGGATCCTGATCGAAAAGATGATCTCACCAGATTTGCTGAAGACCTGTTTGATGAACCTTTCGGGTCAGGCGATGCCTCTGTGATTACAGGTAAACGCGAACTGCATCCTCAGATTAGGAAAGAGACGACAACAACTTCGATCTCCCCCGAAACCTGGATCCAGATTGGCGAAGGCCTGGCTGGCCTACGATCTAGCGGTGCCCTTGATCCTGAAGAAGCACGTTTTCATGTGGAAAACTGGAACGACGAACTGGGTTCTATACTGCCGCTTGAGGGAAAGGACTTTGGTCAAGCACTCTTGAACGCACTTGCCAACAACAGTGAGGTGCGTCGTGTCGCCAGAGAGCTACACAACAGATCCTCAGGGCTGATGCTTCTCGAACAATTGGCATCGGAGATTTTTTCCGGTGTCGGCGAGAGCTTAGCCGAACGTGCCTTGATAGCCTTGGTGAACACTGCGGTGCTCGCAGTTCCCAAATCAAGCGCCGGGTTCCCTTTGCTCCCAGCACGGTATCATGTCGCGGCCACTACGATTGAGGGCGCTCTTGTCGAACTTTCATCAGAAAATCCCGAGAGATGGGAACGTGTTTTACCCGGAAAGGTAGGACGCGATTTTGAGGAGGGCTCAAAACCTGCCTGGCCGCTGATGGTCTGCCGTGCGTGTGGAGAGCCCTATATCGAATGTTGGGACGACGGCATTAATATTGCCGCAATTCCTCCCAGAAACGGGAATGCAGAGCGAACCGTCTTGAGACTCGTGGACGCCACTCCCGCGGCGACCGACGAGGAGTTTGATGAGGACGAAGATATTGAATGGGTGCATTTCGATCCGAAGACCGGAGAGATTGAGGATGATCCTGGAGATGGCATACTATCGCTTCAAGTCGCAGAATGTGTCGATGACGACCATGATCGAAAAAAGTACGTAAAAGCTTGTTTGGCGTGTGGTGAAAAAAAAGGGGCCTTTGCAGAGCCTTTGACCACGATCTATGCAGGGGATGAGTCCACCTCTGCAATGGCAACCCAAACACTTCTGGAAGCGCTGCCACCCAAGCCCGTCTCTGAAGCGCCTATGTTCGGACGTTCTCTATTGGCTTTTTCGGACAATCGTCAGGATGCGGCCTTTTTCGCACCATTCTTGGAACGTGTATCTCGAGTCGAAGCACTTCGCGGTGCCATAATCGACGCGGTTCGCACAGAAGATGAACTGCTTTCGATCAGCGAGCTTTCGAGTGAGGCGAACGCTCGTCTAAAAAAACATAGATTTCGTGTCTATGACCGCGGAGATCAGTCGACACCATTGCGCGGCATGGAATTAAAAGATCGAATGGCGGCACTGGTTACCGCCGAAGTCACTCTTGGAGGCAGAGGAAGGGCCTCACTGGAGGCCTATGGTCTTCTATCGGTCGATCATGAGGGGCTCAAAAAAATCGAGCGTCGAGTTGAAGCCGAATTGAGTGATCAGGGAAAGGAGGGTCTCGCGGAATATGCTTCCGGCGTCATTAGGTTCATTCTAATGATGATGCGGCAAAGTCGCGCGATCTCAGATCTCGATGGGCGGTTGGACCTCTCTGATGAAGCGGTTTGGGGTCGTGGGCTTGGTTCCGAACTGATATCTTGGGAGCTCAGAAAAGAAAGTAACGCGACCCGGATCAGAAGGTTGCTGCCCACGCGCCCAGGAGACAAAACACGGCTGCTTTGGGTGCTGTGCGACCGTCTTGGCCTAGCGCGTGCTGATGCCGAACTTCTCGCTGAAGAATGTTGGAAAGAGATGGTTCGGCCCCGAACCGGCGTTCTGAAAAAGGGCAGTTTGGCGATGGTTATTGACCTCGACAAGATCCGCCTTGGCCAATCATCAGATCGATACCGCTGCAACTCGTGCGGCCGGATCGCGTCCTTCGATCTTGGTGGCGTTTGCCTTGCAAATCGTTGCAATGGGTCAGTTGCCAAGCTACCAAATTCCAAGACGGACAGTGCGGTCATCGAAAACTACTATGTAAAGAGATGGCTCACAAAGCCCGGAGCTGCCATTGCTCGCGAACATACGGCAGCAATCGGTTCAGGTCTCAGAAACGAAATCGAAGGCAAGTTCAGAACAGGCGACGTTAATGTCCTAAGCTGCACGACAACCATGGAAATGGGTGTCGATCTGGGCGACCTCGAAGCCGTCATTTGTAGGAATGTCCCCCCAGGTATCGCGAACTATCAACAGAGAGCCGGGCGCGCCGGGCGCCGCGCGCAAGTCGCACCCGTGGCACTCACCGTCGCGCGAGGGAGCCGGTACGATCAAGCGTCGTTCAGGCGTTTCGATGAATACCTCAAGGCTCTGCCTAACGTGCCATACATTAATTTGGAGAACCCCCGCTTCTTTCATCGGCACCAGGTCTCATGCGTGCTCTCAGGTTGGTTGACCGAGCGCCTCGCCACAAGTTCAAGAACTGGATCTCCGAGATTGAAGGACGTATTGGGAGATCGGCTAGACGCGCCATCGCAAAAGGCGCTGCAAGAGAACTTCTCCATTTGGTTGCAATCAGTCGATGGCAAGGTGGCTCTAGAAACAGCTGAAGCGATGGCGACGGGAATGCCAAGTGGCGTAGCGCTGCAAGGCCAAGAACTCATTCGACATGTTCGAGACGAAGCTTTCTCCCGATGGCTAAACGACGTATCCGACTCGTGGCAATCCATAGAAGACCGGTATCAAGCTGCGGAAGCGCAGGCCGCATCTGCTTCAAGTGAAGAAGAAAAGCGGAAAGCCGACTGGCGAGTATTGAATACAGGCCGTGAGAAACAACTCTTTCTTGGTCGGTTGGTAACGGAAAGTCTTTCACGATTGGGAATTATCCCGACTTATAGCTTTCCCGTAAGCTCACTGACTCTAGAAGTTGTGCGAGATAGAGGGCACGGTCGAGGTACTGAAGATATCGAGCTTGCGAGAGATGCTGCACTTGCGATTTCGGAATTCGCACCAGGTGCTGAGACAATCGCGGCAGGTCGAGTCTGGCAGAGCGCCGGAATTTCCCGGCGCAGTTCGCACACCGCAAATGACGTGTGGATGGACGAAGGACAGCTGCAAATCTGCCGAACGTGCCGAAATGTGGAACGGCTGCCAAAAGACAGTGAACCGCTTACGGCCTGCCCCTCCTGCGGTGCGAACTTGGAACCTCCAAGGCGATTTGTGGAACCTGTAGGTTTTTTGACCAGCTATAAAGACCGTGCGGGCGGAGAACCGGGATCATCCCGCTTGCGACCCCGCGCCGTGGATGAGGCACGACTTTTGACGAAAGCTCCATCTGATCAAATGGAGCTGACCGAGGTTCGTGACGTCAGCACCTATTTCGCTTCCGCGCTTGGCCGCGGCGATATGCCAGAAGGTAAGATGATCGTTGTAAACCGTGGTCCCAATGCCACCGGTTATTTGCGCTGCCCAAGGTGTGAGCATTCCGAACCAGCACCCAAGAATTATTTTGGTTTTTCTCCAGTTAAGACAAAGCATCGAGATCCCCGTAACGGAGAGCCTTGCCCTGTAGAGGAGCTCAAGGGCGCTGTGGATTTGGCCCACATTTACTCAACGGATATACGAATTCTCCGTATTAACGTGCCAATTGATATCCCGTCATCGGTGACCGATGGCAGGGTTTGGCAAGAGGACGTCCTCAGGGGAGCCGCAGAAGCCATAAGGCTTGCAGCTGCCGACGTGCTGGGCACTGATCCGCGGGATCTGCGAGCGACTTTTGAAGTAGCTCCTTCGGGCGGCTTCGATATCGTGTTGGCAGATGCGACCCCAGGTGGTGCAGGTTATGCACGCAGGCTGGTAGAGGAAAGCAGGTTCTCTGCTAGAAAACTATTGCTGGAAGCCCTCGACAAGCTCGACTGCGAAAAGAAGTGCCAGTCCACGTGCGTTCATTGTCTGAACGACTATTCAAACCAGATCTGGTGGGACCGCATGGACAGGCACATATCCAAAGATTGGCTGGAAAGTGTTGTGTCACGATCAATTGCGCGTCCCGGCCACGTACCAGTCGATGCCATACCTTGCCTTGCACCCGTGGGATTTGCCCTCGGAGCTAACCTGAAAGGACACAAGCAAGCCATTGCTGTTGGCTCAGGTATTTGGGGCGGCGAAGATCCAGAGGCTTCTTTGGGTAGCGCTCGCGCTCTGCGGGACTGGCTGGAAGACGATAGAGAACGTCGTGTTTGGATGGTTACCTCGGGTGAGGAAGAAAGCGATCCGACTGGTGTGGATCGTCAGATCGCAGAGTTACTTCGTTCAGCAGAGGATGCCGGTCGTTTGACGTTCGTTCAGTTGCCGCCTGACAAGCTGGAAGCTGCACCCCGCCTGACACTGTTCGGAGGCATAACTAACGAAGAGCTTTATGACGATACACCGCGTGCAAAGCTATTGTCCGGCTTAGGTGCCGGCATTTGTTTTGGGCGCCATGGCGTTGAAGACCTGGGCACTCTGTGGATTGCGAAACACGTTCAGAGTGTATTGAAAGCTCCCAAGTCCGATGTCTTTGCCACATTGTTGGAGCGTATGGTCGTTCATCGTTACCTTGCAGGGAGACCTCGAGACATACCTGCGGTTTTCTCCGGTTTGAAGGGGAAGCACATAAGCTTGGAAATTCAGGATCCGTGGATCGGAGCACAATCTCGTAACCGCAATAAGCTGGCAGATTTCTTAAAGGCTATTTGTGATGCAGAAGTAAGCATCGACAAACTGAAGCTGGTTTGGAATCCGCGATCCGGACACGATCCCGTTGTTCTTCAAAGTGAAGGTTTGAGATCCGCCGCTGGCACAAGTTTTGCTGGTGAAGTTGAGCTTGATCCGTGGGTGCCATCGCGAGGCCAACACTTCCATGATAGAATTGTGCATATATTGATTGCAGAGACAGGCGAGAAGTGGCGCGTCGATGTGACTTCAGGGATCGACAACCTTATGTCCTACCAGAAGGAATGCAGCCTTTTCATCGAGAAAAGTTAGGTCTGCCGCTATTATTTGATGTCACCGAAAAGGGCTAACACCATGGTTGCCTCGTCCGTTTTGGGGATCTCCCCAAGGGATACATTGCGCTTCAAGCTACCCTGGATAAGCTCGAGAACGACTATCAGGCGGTCGCTGAGATCCATGAGAAGATGGCCCGCGCTATAGAGGAATCCGATCAGGTTTAACGTGACCACGAACCCACAATTGGACAGCGCATTTAGTAGTGTTCTTTTCGGATGGTGAGGGCGAGCACCAAGGAAAACGGCTTCGGAAGCCATTTTATCTAATCTTGTTTTTGGTCGGTCGCTATACAAACAATTCTGGAGTGTTAACTCCAGAATCGTCTTTCCTGCTGACGCGTACTATTAGGCATACTCAGAAGTTCGGTCGGTCAACCTTACTTCTCTAAAAACATCACTCGCGCTTGCGCCCGCTAGGTATTGCTTACAATACTCAAGAAGATCACTCAGATCAGGTCTTTCGCCAACATCTAAGCGGTCACCTTCGCGAACGGGTATGTATGAGACGTTTTCAAATTTCCCATGCACGCTGTCTATAAAGACTAATGGGCATTTGGAGTCGGAACCTGTCTCAGCGACAGCACCGCTGTAGTAGAACGGAGACAAACTGATCGCGACACTGGATGCAATGTGTACGATGTACAGGTCATCCAACGAAAAGTCATTGGGACCTAGAAAATCGTACAGTTTTACAAAAGGTTCATTTGGCCCAACAAGCGCTCTAAAAGTGCCTTCATAGCCCCCTCCAAACGTTTTGCGCCTTGTGGAAATAAACCTGCCAACAACGCAACCGCTCAAAGCGCTCTTTATGTGGTTTCCTAAGAATCCTAAAAGGTAATTGAAATCTAGGTTTACAGCTCTGTCGTGCTTAATGTTGTTGATCTCAGCTATGGCATTGTTCAGCTCTTTGACGAAATCTCCTTCGAAAACAGACAACAGGTTCTTCGCAACCAAAGTTTCTTCTAGGTTTTGTTTGGCCAACCGAGCTCCCAGATCCTTCAAGGGCCCCAAGCTTCGATTGAAGCTTGGTGAAACTTGTATTTTCTCCCCCAATTGAGCACTCGAAATATCTGAGTAACCTGCAAAGACAATAAACGTGACCATCGCTTCAAGCGTGCGTTTGCCAAACTTTTCCAGCAGGTGCGTTTCTGTTTGAGCAACGTAATTTGCGAGCGGGTGGGAAATGCTGTACGGCAACACCTCAATTAAGTCACTTAGTTCAGCCCACGATGCGTCTTTCTCTCTTTCGCGATACGCTTTGATGTCATTCTGAAAAACTAGAGACCCAGCTGAAGTTGCTGTTCCAAAATCTAATCCCAGGTACGATTCTGCGGGCGCTAGTTCACCCGCGTATGTCATGTCTAGAAAGAATGGTACTCCTTCCACACGTTGTTCACTGGATTTATCTCGACTGAACAAAAAGGAGGGAATAGCAGTGCCATCTTCACGTACCTCCAATTCGACATCAATCGATTGGCCGTGAACAGGTCGTGTTATGTGGATGCGATGATCCACCACGTTATGCACATTTTCCAGATCAGTCGGATCAAACGAAGACTTTAGGTAGTGATAATCAAGCGCATGTTTCGGCGCAGAGTTCAACCTGACACGCCATGAGATCTTTTGCCCAATATAGGCTCTAAGCGAAGCAGCTGAACCGAGAAGTGTCCCCTCTATATCCGACAGAGGTAATCCAGGGTTCCTGGGCTGAAATTTGCGAAGTTCCGCAGGTTTCTCGTCAGATCTGAGAGCGAGGTTGAGTGTATTGTATGTGACGGCTCCGAAGTCCCCATCTCCTTCCGTATAGTATTGCCTCGCACACTCAACTGCTAACCCTTTGGCTACAACTTCTTGATAGTTTTCACCAATTTCAAGGATCTGTGCATTTCCAAGTTCGTTTCCAAGGTCTCTCTCTATTAGCTCTTTAGTCCAGCCGATGTTGGTAGAGCCTCCCGACAGCAAAACCACGGAGATCGGCTTGTTTTGCAGTTCGGTCTTAGCACGGCTTACAGCCTTAATTATCGCATCACGCAGTCTGTCGTTCCAAACGCGTTCAACAAAAACCCTGCGCATCCGATCAGCAGTAAGACTAATTTCGTACACCTTGGAATTTGCATCGAATGGGTCTTCCCGAAGAGGAACAAGGTGCGAGATGGCGCGGCTCAGATCCGCGTTCAAATTCCAGTTTGAAAGTGACTTACAAATTCTTACTTTTGCTCCTTCAACATCTCGAAGAAGCGCCCTAAAGTTTTTGGCAAAATCTTTCTCTTGATCGGTTGCGAACCCTGCTTCGTTGTCCGAAAGTCCCTGGAAACTATGGATACGCCTGAGCATTTCTCTCGCGGCTTTCTTTTTCTTCTTGTCTTTTATGTTTTCGAAAAGAAGGTCTTCGGCGATCATGCGGTTAACAAAATACCCACCAACAGGAATAGATTTCGAGGCGAGGGGTCGCGAATTTCGGCCGCTATGGCTGATGTCACCGTCTTTTGTAGTTTCGATGACAGAGACGTCGAACGTGCCACCACCGAAATCCATGACCAATGCGATGTGTTTTCCCTGCTCGCTCAAAAGCGGGTGGCGATAGCCGTATCGGTAAAACTGAAAAACCGCGAAAGGCTCAGGAAGGAAATCTATCTCATCAAATTTCGATGATAGAGCGGTTCGAACCGCAAAACGGTAATTAGATAACCATTCCCCTAACGTTTTGCCTTCTTCCTCCAGAGTAATTGGCTCCGCAACCAAGACCTTCGCTGGCTTTGCATGACCCAGTCTGTCAGCTTCCTGGAAAATCTCTTCGCAAACGTCTTCCAAAAAATCTTTAGTTATGCCCATCACAGACCTAGTATGGCCTTTTGAAACCACTTGCTTGGATGTGCGAAGCTTCTCCTTCGACTGCCGACCCAGCTCCACTTTAAAGTTCTCGAAAACCCGATTGCCTTGGTGTTCCAACGCTTCGGTTTGATCTCCAATGCGGTGGGATTTACCTTCGTATGCGATTTTCGTTGGGACTGTATTTGCGCCTTGTATTGGAGCAACTTTTATTTGGTTTACGAGGAGCTTCTTCTTCATTTCACTTTCGTTTTCAGTAGTTTGTTTGAGTTCAGTGTAGTTTCTACGACGACGCAAAAATCCTTTGGTTGCGTTGAGAACCGATTTGTTTCCCTTGGCTTGGCGACTAGAACAGTAATCATCAGCTTTGCCAAGTGTATCCAAATGAGACTCTTTGCTGTTGTCCGAAACAGCGAATAAGCCGTGTCGAACTTGCATCATGACCCGTAGTTTTCGCTTCGGTCGCTTCTGAACGCGAGAGCCATTCGGAGTGAGATAGTGAAGTCGAGTTATTGAAATTTGTCGTGCTGAAGCCGCGATAGTGTGGACTTTGCGCGTTCCAGCACGACCTTACTGGGAGATATCATTGCGAGGCTTAAAGCCTAATTCAGTAAATGGGCCTACCGACGCTGACGATTGTACAAGTTGAGCCAATTAGCAAAGTCTCCTTTGAGATCCATCGCGGAGCGATAAAAGGAATTGATCGTACCCATCTTGCAGAATTCCGAATGGAACGCGTCAGCAAAATCTTCACATTCATTGACCCCGTTCCAAAGAAAATGTGCTTGAGTAATCTTCTCACGGTTCAACAAGTCCCTATACTCGTTTGCCGCGAATTCCTTCCCCAGGTCAGTATGAATTGACTGAAGCCTGATGTTCCTAACCTCGTAAACTGGAAGAACACAGTTCTCCAGGAAAGAACTAGCAGAGCGAAAGCTCGAAGACGGAGAAATCGACGCGATAACCTCTCCTGAGTATTTTGCGGCAAAGACATCGAGGACTACACGCTCCGATTTATTGAAAAGCGTGAAGGAAAAACGGTCTTGGCACCCTTGGTTGCGCGTATCTCCAGTGAAAAGTTCGTTATGTCTGAGATGTTTACTCATCAGATGTTCCTTTTTGATAGGGAGGTTAGTTGGGGTGGACCCGGCTACGAGCAAATCTTCGCCTCATGGCTTCTCAGACTTGCCGTACAGCTTTCGGCATCCAGAGATGGAAGTCCTCCGGAATTGGCTAAAGTCATGAGGTCTGACAGGCGTACTAGATGGCCTCTGCTTGTTTGGGCTTCCTTTTGTGCGCCATAAGTCTCGATCTGGCTTTTCGCGAGAAGGCCGAGCAAGCGGCGCGATGTTGTGCGGCATGACCCAGCAAGTACTGCGACAGGCACGAAAGTAGATTGGAACCGCGCCAGCTGTTCCGGCGAGATCAAATAACCCTTGTTCGGACCATGCGAAACTTCGCGAGATTCGAGCAGCCCGAGCCTACACCAGTGCACGACTGATTGAGGTTTCCAACCAGTGATCCTGGCAACATCCTGAGCTGTCCAGTCTTTTGAGAAACGCCCTTTACTCAGCTCTCTTTCCACATCGCTTTTCAGATACTGGAACTTACCTAACAAGACTTCGCTATTAGTGTTTACAGGCACGATTTCACAATCAAAGATGCGCTGAAAAATTCGGATAAGCACCGAACGATCCGTTGTTCTGCGAAGATTTAGATCCGCAAAACTGATCGTCTCACCATCCCGTTGGACCGCAGAGGCACTGATACGAGCCAGCCGATCTGCAAGGGCAATTCTGTCAAAGCCACCGTCAATCAGCGGGGGACGATCTTCCAAAGCAATTTCGCTGACCACGGCGGCTTCACGCAAGAGATCAAGCTGTTTCCGTGAAACTCCAAGTAGGTTTCGGATTGTAGTGCCATCGCAGTATCTTTCTCGATCAGCGACGATGTTATGAACTTCCAGCCGAGGAATAACAGTATGAGTGTGCCCATATCCGCTCCGGCTTTGTTTGCCGGCAATCTGTTCCTTATGAACCGCCTCAACCAGTCTCTGTGACGTGATCCCAATCTCTTGGGCAGCTTCCTTGGCAGACACCCATTCTCTTGACTCATCGACTTGCAATGAACCGAGATAGGTTCCGCTGAACTCCTTCGAAACAACTCTACCCAAAGCCTTGTGAAATGGCTCATACGCAGGATCTTTGAATTGCATGAACCGCTGATACCAATTTCCCAATCTCGCTGGTGCGGAGTTCAATGCCGGGTCAGTTTTTAACAGACGTTCGCGAACGTGATCTTCAAAACCGTTTGGCCAATTTTCCAAAAGCGAAGCGACCGGCTCAAGCAGCACAACAGCCTCCTCTACTGTTTTTGGCAATTTGGTCTTAAGAGCCTTGCCCGTTCGGTTTGTTGAGAAGGACGAGGCTAGGAAATGAACAAAACGGCCGATATCTGCTGGAGGACTGGACACCAACTGCGTCGGAAGACCCGAGGCTTCACTTGATGGAATGCCCGAAATCAACTGCGAGATTAGAACCTCATGTCGCGGCGCTGTCTGAACCGGAACACTCGACAAATCCGTTCCGCAAGAACATTTTCCGTGCCCTCCATTTACGGGCGTAAGAGGCTCAGAGCATCGCGGGCAGGTATCTTCCAATCTGCACATGTGCTCAGGGCACGCAGTTACCAACGTGTGACGCCAGCTTTGGTGATAGACCTTACCGTCTGCGATACACATTGGGCACACTGGGTCAGACCCGCGCCGGTCATATTGCCACTCGCGGCATGCGTCTTTTGGCTTGGCTTCCGGTGCGATTGCCGCGAGCTGGCCCGCAGGTAATCCACATTTGCGCTCCAAGTCGCCAATGCTCTCGATCAGAGGGCGTCCGTACCTGATACCAAGCTCCGAGAAAAAATCCCCGGTGTCGATGAACGCGTTGAAAGCAGACAATCGGCGAAGAAATCCGAGCAGGCTTTCATCAGGTTTTGGATTTGTTGTTCTGGCCAGCATCAATAGTGTTCCAACACTGAAAACTCTTCCGTCGTGGAAGGTGCGAGCTCAAGGTCAGCTTCCTTCATGACGTTTACGAACGAACGGACCAAATCCAGCTCTTCGATATCATCAGATTCAAAGAAAAAATCTGGACGGTGTTGGGCTTGGAGAACGGAGTTCGCTGCCTTGGCGATGCTGGCGTAGCTCAACACGTTATTCTCGATGTAGGCGATTGCCCCGTGCAAGACGCGCATGACGATCCCAACGCGGCCGCCAGACACTCCGTAAAGGCGCACCACAATGTCATGGGGGTCAAAGTCAAACTCCAGACCGGCTTCTTGTAAGCTGTTGAGTGGCGTTGCGATAGCGCCAGCGAAGTTGGTTTTTTCCTCTTCAACGGACCAGGAATAAGGCAACATGTAGGTGGATTTCATTGCCCGATCACGGCACTGTTCGTTCTCATCCAGAATTCTCTGAAACTTGGGCAACCCGCAGAGGACCAGCGTCACACCTGTGTTGTCCACGAGGCGTTTGAAATGGTCGGTAACGCCACGCTTTGACAGCCGTTCACCACGTTCGGCGCAGTGATTGCACTCGTCCATCGCAATGACACGAATGCCCTTGCTCGTGATTTCCTTGTATAGCTGTGCCTCGATCTCTGACGCAGATGACCCTCTCTTACCGCTCAGCTCCAGCGAAGCCAGCATGGATCGAACAAGCATTTTATCATTTGGCTTGTTGGGGATGGAACCGATGACAAAATCGCTGTCATAGACCCATCCCTGGTATTCAGTTGTTGGCTTACCGATAGTATCCCGCAGATCCTCAAGCATCCGGCTTTTTCCGCATCTTGTTGGCCCGAGGAAGGGCACGATTGACCCACCGAGCCGCTGTGCAAGGCTAATGGCTTCAATCAGTTCACTGCGCGTTTGTTGATACAAGGCGTGATAGACGGCTTGTTTCAGGACGTGACTGTAGTTCTGGTGACTCAACTGTGCCTCCGGGTTGATTTCTTTGGCATGTTCCCGGGCAAGCTAACTGTCGGCTTGATCCGTTTGCGTTTGGCTGAGTTGGTGGGATCTTCACCGGGTAGGCGATCCGAACGTTCAATTAGCTCTTTGTTGCGGGTCGCTGCGATCTGCTTTGCCCGGCGCTTTTTTGACGTAAGTTTGTCGGCCTTGTCTTTGAAGTCTTCATAGATTTGCAGCTCGGCTAGAATTGCCTGCGTTTCGATTTCCTCCACGTCAGGCGTGCGCAACGCTTTTCGTGCGGCATCCAACTGGGCAAATGACAACGCGGGGCAGTTTTCTCTCTTCGTAGGAACAAAAAAAATGTTCGTGAGCCAGTTCGTCCCAGACAGCGATTTCTCGGATGTCATTTGGGTCGTATCGGATCTGAACCTTGTTTCTTACTCCAACGCGCTCAAGATAGTTCTTCAGCTCGTACGAAGCGTACCGAATGTTCTTGAACATGATACCATCTCGTTCAGCGACACGAACTGCGTCTTCAACCATAAACATTTCTCTGATTTGAATCGGAGATGGCGCGGGGGGAATAAAGTGGCGTCTACTCAGTCTGTTCCATGCGGCAATGGGAGACTCGTTGGTCCGCAGGATGTTTTGCACCCGCCGTCTTTGCTTTTGAGCGTAAGTGTCATACCGCCACCTTTGAAGCATTTCTTCGACTTCACGAATGGTATAGACAGCTTCTGCTTCCGCGATTTTTGTGCGTTTTTTCGCGCCAATTTCTGAAGTTTGGGAGGCCCCCTGAAACTGGGTAATAAATCGACTTAGTTCTCGGAAAAACCTCTCAATGAATGGCTTCTTATCTGGCTGGCCTGGAACGCACTTCAACCAGTCTTGTGCCGAGGCCGACAGGACTGACCCAATAATATCGCCAGAGTTTTCTGAGCCTTGGTCTGATACCGTCAATTGTGGCGTACCGACAGCCTGAAACCTATTTTGGATTTTGTAGCGATCAAAGAACGCATCCGTTTTAGGTACGAAAACCTCCTTCATGGTTCTCGCAGTCAGACTGGATGATGGAGCGCCCCAGGACACTTGAAGGCCCAGAATGAGGCCCGTTGCGCAATCGATGACCGCACTCACTGTTGGACGCCCTACTGGATCTCCGTCATCATCCACGCACCACAAGTCCAAAGTGGTGGAGTCCGTCTCGAGACGCGCGAACGGAACTTCAACTTTTTGGAGATTCATCGCGAGCAAGTATTGTTTTCTTGCTTCCGCACTGCCGAGCCTAAGTTTCACAACATCTGCATGTGGCAATAGCTGAATAATTGCGTTTACGCATTTGCTACCGCATGGCCCGGGCTTGAGATCCAGTTCCTCGCATTTTTTCTGATACTTTGCTTTGGCAAGCTTTGCGAGCGACGTAACCGTCATGCGATCCGAAGTCAGAAACCGCTCTTCGAGCAGATCGTAAGTGATTTCTTCAAACAAGAAGTCGTATCTGGGCGCTCGGTTGCCTTTGTTCGTGTGTTTGGGTCGAAGCCCTGCATCGCCGTTTGAACGGTCCAGCTTATCCCAGGATTGAACTGTCCTTAGTGAGGGAAAACCATTAGCTCGGACAGACGTGTATTTGTCATCCAAGAAGTCTAGTACAAGTCGATTGTAGGCTGCCTGCCAAGTGAGACCACCTCCTCGATGCACTCTGATCGCTGTGATGACACGTTTTTTGAAGCTTAGTTCTTTCTGCTCAGAAGCGCTAAGCATTCGGCGCAGTGACCTGGCATCTGCGTTCGGATCGAACGCCATCTCGGAATGAATGAGTTCTCTGAATCTCTCAAAGCTGATTTGCGAATAAACACCGTCCTTGTCAGACAAGGAGACTGATCCGTCGCGCACTCCAATTTCTTCTACGGTGAAGGTCTGTTCTTCGATTAGAACATGCCAGCCAATATACTGTCGCTGAACGTGGGTCATAGCTCGATGATCTCCAGATGATTTGTTTTGGGAGTTGGCGACAAAGACGCAAACGAAGCGGGGCCAAGACGATGCTCGCGAAGATCCACCGCAAGAAATCCAGCAAGGATAGCGCAAAGGAGTTCGTCCGAACCAAGTCCAAACTCGGAAATCAGCTGGCCAACAAGGACAGTATCCTTTGGCACTTGAGCAAGGATCTCTAGAGTTTTCTCAGTTGGTGGCCTGTCGATAACAGCTTTCAGCGTACGGACGTTATGAGCCACAACTTCCGTCGGCGTTTCGTCTGTAGTCAGTGTCCAATGATGGCCAACAGATTTGAAAAACTTTGGCAAAAAATCCCGATGGAGGTCCTCTTTGACGCGACTTTCAGCTTTGGTTTCAACGAAAGCTGTTCGACCATCCCGCATTCTGACGAGGAAGTCGGGAGTGTAAGGCTTGGGGCGATAGCGCTTTCCGACAAACTCATCGAAAAGATTCTCTTTTTTCGCAAAAGACCTTCCCGATAGAAGATCATATGTGCAAGGTTGGGGCCGGAAACTGGCTACACGCGGATCCAACGCCAACGCAAAAGCAGTCGTGGCCTCCAATGTGCTCTCCAATTGGATGTATCCAGCACATTTCGGAGCACTGACGTAATTTGCTCTCTTTTTTTGCCCCGCTTTTCTTACGATGCGGGATGTTGGGTGTGATTTGGGGTCTTTTTTCATGAATAGATGTCTACAATATTGGCATCTCCAATATCAATACAATATTGGCACTGCCAATAATGGATAAATTTATGGTGCAACAAGGCAACAGCCTCGAGAGCGTGGCAAAAAGAGAAAACTGGATAGAATTTGGAGGTGCTTTGTCCGACGCCATGGACAACCCGAGCGCCTATGGACTTCGAACATCCAACGAAGTCCTTAAAAACATTTCAGATTTAACCGGAAGAAGACCTCACAGCCTCAAGAACCCACTCTATGTAAGCAGATGGTTAAAAGAGAAACATCCTGAGGTTTACGAAGCCAAACCGGCCTGGCTGGGTATGACGCTGGTTATGTATTTGATGAAAATAGAAGAGTTGGATGCCGCCGAAGCAAAAAAGATAACGCCGAAAGTTTTTGAAGGTCAGATGAAGCAGATCGAGCTCAAGGCTATCTTCGACGACCTTAGAGAAAGAAAAAGCGATCCTTCCATAACGACCGGAAGTATAGAGCTTTCCGCGCCTCAAAGAGCACAACGATTTTACGACTTTGTTGACGACTACCTTAAGCGCTTTGGGGCTGAATTCTTTGAATCGGACAGCGTATCTATCCAACCCGGAAGAATTATCGATCCTATAAGCCCGGACCTTGTTGTGAACCTGAGTTCTGGAGAGCGTGTTGCGGTAGAAGTAAAATCTTACCGAAACCGGGTAGACCGGCATCAGTTCATAACAACACTTGGGTATTTGGCACTAATTCAAAAACTTGTGCCAGAAATTCTCATGATTGTGCCCGAAGGAAGCGCATATGACTTGCATAGGATGAACGACCTGCGCGACAAGCTCTCCTTAAAGGGTATTCGCTTCGCAACTCTGCCCGAGAAAAGGGCGGAAAGCGAAGGCGACCTTAAGCTTTTCGAATGAGTTGAGCAGCAGATCTCAGCCAAAAACTATTAGAGGACAAACCTACTGTGGATCACACAGCACACAACAAAATCGTGAGCTTTATTTGGTCAATTGCGGATGATTGCCTGCGGGATGTTTTCGTGCGCGGAAAATATCGCGACGTGATCCTCCCGATGTTTGTATTGCGTAGACTGGATTGCTTGTTGGAGCCGACAAAACAAGAAGTCCGCGATGAGCTAAAATTCCAGACCGAGGACGCTGGTCTGACGGAGCTGGACTCGGTAGGCCTTCGGGAAGCCTCTGGCTACGTGTTCTACAACACGTCGGAATGGACATTGAAATCGCTGTTGGGAAATCCGTCCCAACTCGAAGCCAACATAGATGCATATCTCAATGGCTTCAGCGACAACGTGAAAGAAATTATCGTCAATTTTGATCTGCGAACGCAGGTCCGCAAGATGATCGCCTCTGATGTACTCTTCGACGTGATCGAGAAATATGTCTCGGAAGACATCAACCTTACACCCCACGACAAACGTGGCCCTGATGGTCGAGTTCAGCCTGCCCTGACCAACCTGGGCATGGGTTATGTGTTTGAGGAACTGATCCGCAAGTTCAACGAAGAGAACAACGAAGAGGCCGGTGAGCACTTTACCCCACGTGAGGTGATCAAGCTGATGACCCATCTGTTATTCGATCCGGTCAAAGACGAACTGCCACCGGTATTGACCGTCTATGACCCTGCCTGCGGCTCTGGTGGTATGCTGACCGAGGCACAGAACTTCATCACCGATCCCGATGGCGGGATCAAATCCACCGCCGATGTCTACATCTACGGCAAGGAGGTGAACCCAGAGACCTTCGCCATCTGTAAGTCGGATATGATGATCAAGGGCAACAACCCAGAGAACATCAAACTAGGCTCCACCCTCGCCACCAACGACTTCTCAACCATGAAGTTCGACTTCATGCTATCGAACCCGCCATACGGAAAATCGTGGAAGACCGACCAGAAATACATCAAGGATGGTAAGGATGTTCTGGACCCCCGCTTCCAGGTCGATCTTGCCAACTATGATGGCGAGATCGAAACCTGTGATGCCACGCCACGCTCATCTGATGGCCAGCTTCTGTTCCTGATGGAGATGGCCGACAAGATGCGAAAGCTGGCCAACAATCCCCAAGGATCGCGGATCGCATCGGTCCACAACGGATCATCTCTGTTCACTGGTGATGCTGGTGGCGGTGAAAGCAACATCCGCCGCCACCTGATTGAAAAGGATATGGTTGAGGCGATCATCCAGCTTCCCAACAACCTCTTCTACAACACCGGCATCACCACCTACATCTGGGTCGTGACCAACAACAAAACCGCACATCGCAAGGGTAAAGTCCAACTAATCAATGCGTCTGAGATGTATACCAAACGACGCAAGAACCTGGGCGAGAAGAACTGTGATCTGAGTGACGATCACATCGAAACGATCACCGATCTTTACATGTCGCTGGCCGATGAGGGAGTGTCCAAGGTCTTCGATAATGCCGACTTCGGTTACTACAAGGTCACCGTCGAACGCCCCCTGCGAAAGAAAGCTCAGTTCACACCAGAACGTATCGCCACCCTCCGCTTCACCAGCGGTATGCAGGAGGTCATGGGCTGGGTCTATGACAAGCACGGTGACGATGTTTACACTAACCTCAAAGACCACAATCAGGCCATCCAGGACTATCTGGAGCGGGAAGAGATCACCCTGTCGCCGAAGAACCGCAAAGCGTTGCTTGACCACAAGACTTGGATTGCTCAGCGTGACCTAATGGAAGAGGCCGACCGGCTGATGGCCTCAATCGGGCAGGAACTCTTTGATGATTTCAACATCTTCAAGGCCAAGGTCGATGCTGATCTCAAAGCCCGCAAGGTGAAGCTTGCCGCCGCACAAAAAAACCAAATATTGAATGCGGCATCTTGGCGGGATGAAGATGCTGCCAAGGTCATCAAGAAGGTGCATAAACTCACCGGCTCCAAGCTGGATGACTTGCTGACAAAACTCGATGCCACCTCAGAAGAGTTGCCCGATCACGGATACTGGCCCACTGGTAACGCCGGTGAATACATTGAGTACGAGGCCGACAGCGATCTGCGTGACAGTGAGAATGTGCCGCTGAAAGATGACATCCACGCCTACTTCCTGCGGGAGGTTCGTCCTCATGTGGACGACGCATGGCTGGATGTCTCGTCGGTCAAGATCGGCTATGAAATCAGCTTCAACCGCTATTTCTATCAACACAAGCCGCTGCGTGATCTGAACGAGGTCGCCCAGGATATTCTGGAGCTTGAAAAGGAAACCGAAGGTCTGCTGAAGCGGCTGGTCAGCCTCACTGGTGAGGAGGCTTGATCAATGCAGAATATTGAAGGCGATGATAAAACACTCGAAGTCCTGCTGTCAGGTGCTGCATTCGGCATCGACTATTACCAACGCGAATACCGTTGGGAACGCAAACAGCTTCAGGAACTGGTGGACGACCTACACGGACAGTTTCTCCAAACCTGGAATCCAAACAAACCTGACACGCCCTTGGAAGAGCAATCCCGATACTTCCTTGGTTCCATAGTCATCAGTAAAGCAGGCGATGTGCGTAACATCGTTGATGGTCAACAACGCATTACCACGCTTACGCTGTTGCTGATCTATCTGAACCACCTCCAAAACGACATGGCCAAGAAGGTCAAAAAGATCGAGTCTTTGGTATTTGACGAGGACCCCGGCGGCTACAAGTTCAAGCTCGACATACCGGAACGCAATGACTGTATGTCGGCTCTACTGAACGGCGAAGGGTACAACCCCGAAGGCAAGTCAGACTCCGTCCGAAATCTAGTCGAACGTTACGAAGACCTTGGTGAAATTTTCCCCAAGGACATGAATGACGATGCCCTCCACATGTTCATTTGGTGGATCATCCGCAACGTGAAGCTGATCGAGATTACCGCTCATGATGACGGTGATGCTTACACGATCTTCGAGACGATGAACGACCGTGGCCTGTCACTTTCACCAACAGACATGCTGAAGGGCTATCTGCTGGCCAACATCGAAGACCCGGCTAAGCGGCTGGAAGCAGACACGCTCATCAAAAAGTACCTGGGCAAGTTCGCAGAGTATGGCAAAGAGACTGAAGCGGACTTCTTCAAGGCTTGGCTCAGATCACAATACGCCAGGGATATCAGGGCCAGGAAGAAGGACGCCAAGCCAGAGGATTTCGACAAGATCGGCACGGAATACCACCGCTGGGTTCGGCACAACGAAAAAGTTCTCGGTCTCAATAACAGTGATGATTTCTATGGGTTCGTAATCAATGAAATGCGGATCTTTGCAGACCTGTTTTTGCGGCTTCTGGAGGCAGCCGCCACACGAACTAAGGGGCTGGAGAGCGTAAAGTATAACGCTGATGCTGGCTTCACATTGCAGCACCATGTGTCAATGGCAGCGATCAGCCCGGCAGATGATACCGTGACCGCGACAGCCAAGGTGGGGGTGGTCTCAGACTTTCTTGACAGTTGGCTCAACATGCGGCAGTGGAACTACAAGTCGAACGATTATTCGACAGTGCAGTACACAATCTTCAATTTCATGAAGGAAATTCGCCGCAAGGATTTGCAAGAAGTCCGAACCATTCTTCACGCTCGACTTACCCGTGAAATGGAGACGCTTGAATTTACATCGGTCTTTGGCATGCACAAGACCAACGGTAAGACGATCCACAGACAACTGGCCCGTTTCACAGATTGGTTGGAGCAGCAATCAGGTGAACCTGGGCACTACGAGGATTACGTCGTCCGATCAGGTAAGAACGCCTATGAGGTCGAGCATATCTGGGCGAACCACTACGACCGCTTCACTGAAGAATTCGACCAACAGAACGACTTTGATCAGCATCGCAATCGCATTGGCGGACTGTTGCTGTTGCCCAAGAAGATCAACGCCAGCCTCAACGATATGACCTATGATGAGAAGCTGCCACATTACCTGAAACAGAACGCTCTGGCCCAGTCGCTGCACGAGGAATTTTACAGCAACAACCCCGGGTTCCGGCAGACCATTACCAAGCACGACCTGCCGTTCCATTCTCATGATAGCTTTGCCAAGGCCGACCTTGAGGAACGCTCACGCCTCTATTGCCAACTGGCTGCACTGATCTGGTCGCCTGATCGCCTTCTGGATGGGGAGGCTGCGTGATGTTGGATCAAGAACACGATTATGAAGACTACCAAGAGAGTGGACAGTCATGGGTCGGTAGGTATCCATCGGATTGGAAGTTGGTTCGCAACAAAGCGATCTTCACGGAGAAGACTGCTGCTGTCGGCAAACGTGCATCTGAGTACAAATTGTTGTCGCTCACCCTTGGCGGTGTGATCCCTCGGGATATGGAAAACCCAAAGGGCAAGTTCCCTGCTGAATTTGACACCTACAAGATCGTGGAACCCGATGATCTGATATTCTGCCTGTTCGATGTTGCTGAGACGCCCAGAGCGGTTGGGCGGGCCGAAGAAGCAGGCATGATAACCGGAGCCTATACCGTGTTGCGACCACGGCCCGGAATTTCCCCTCGCTTCCTGAATTATTTCTATCTGTCTCTGGACTACGACAAACGACTTAGCCCGCTCTACACAGGGCTGCGGAATGTGATCAAAATCGACACGTTTATGTCGATCAAGACACCGCTACCCGATCTCGGCACCCAGAACCGTATCGTGAGTTTTCTTGACGAAAAAACCGCTGAGATTGATGCGGCGATTGCCAAGAAGCGGCGGTTGATTGATCTGCTGAACGAACAAAAGGCCATCCTGATCAACCGCGCCGTGACCAAGGGCTTCAATCCCGACGCCCCCATGAAAGACAGCGGCGTAGACTGGATTGGCGAGATACCGGCTCATTGGGATTTGAAACGGGCAAGGTTTTTGTTTCGTTCAGTCACTCGGCGAGACAGAGACGGGACAGAGGTCAAGCTATCAGTGACCCAGAGACGCGGGCTCGTTCCCACCTCCGAGATGGAAGAAAATTCAACTCAAGCCATGAGTTTTGACGAGTTCCAGCTTTGCCACCCCGGTGACATGGTGCTCAACAAGTACAAGGCCCACTTAGGTGTTTTTTGGGCGGCAACATCTCGTGGTATCATAACTAACAACTATACAGTTTTTCGATCTTTAAGTGCCGCTGTATCGTTATATTTTGAGCGTCTGTTTCATACAAAGGCGTACATACAAACCTTTGCCGCCACGGTTTACGGCGTGGTTGAAGGAATGTCGCCTCTTTATACAAACGACTTTTATGACATTCCTTGCATCACTCCGCCGGTTGGGGAGCAGGAGAAAATTGTTGTCCGATGCAGGTCATTAGACCGCGAATTCAGTGAGCTTGTTGACACAATTGAACGTGAAATCACGGCACTCAACGAATTCAAACAAACTCTGATCGCCAACGCGGTCACGGGTAAAATCAAGATTTAAGCAGGGGTATTGGGCATGGTCAGTGAGACGAGCGAGAAAGCCTTAGAGGATTTGATCGAAGCGGCGTTTCTGTCGGCTGGTTATGCCCAGGGTAGCAACAAAGACTTCGATGCAGACCTGGCCCTGGACACCAAACAGTTTTGGGCTTTCCTTGAGGCAACACAGTCTGACGAACTCGACAAGCTGCGGCCCTATGCCGATTGGCAGGCCCGCGTCCTGAACCGGCTCAACAACAAGATCAAGAAGGATGGTATCCTTACTGTCTTGAAGAAGGGCCTGAGCGTCGAGAGTGCTCATCTCAAGCTGCTCTACCGTCTGCCCTACAACAACCTGAACCCCGAGGTAGAGCGGCTGTTTGACGCGAACATCTTCTCGGTCACTCGGCAGGTTCATTTCTCCAACGTCACCCCGATGGACTCGGTCGATATGGTGCTGTTCATCAACGGCCTTCCCATCGTGACCATGGAGCTAAAGCAGCCGTGGAAGGGACAGAACGTCCACCACGCCCGCAAGCAGTACCAAGACCGGAACCACCGTGAGCCGCTGTTCGAATTTGGCCGCTGTCTAGTGCATTTCGCCGTGGATACCCATGAGGTGTCTATGGCCACCAAACTGGCCGGGAAGAGCACATTCTTCCTGCCGTTCAACAAAGGCGATGGCCACGGCAAGGGCAACCCGATCAACCCGGTGGGCCACAAGACCGCGTATCTGTGGGAAGAGGTGCTGGAGAAGCGGTCCTTGACCAACATCATCGAACACTTTGCCAAGATGGTGGAGGAAGAGAACAAGGAGACGGGCAAGAAAACCAAGACCTTGTTCTTCCCTCGTTACCACCAGTTGGACGTGGTGCGGCAAGTGCTGAACGATGTGAAATCCAATGGCGTTGGTCAGCGGTATCTGATCCAGCACTCTGCGGGGTCTGGTAAGTCGAACTCCATCACATGGCTCGGGTATCAGTTGATCGAAACCTACAATGCCGAAGGTACAGCCAACATCTTTGATAGCGTAATTGTCGTCACAGACCGGCGGGTGCTGGACAAGCAGTTGAAGGATAACATCCGGGCGTTCTCAGAGGTGAAGAACGTCGTCGCCCACGCCTACGACTCGGCTGAGTTGAAAAAAGCGCTAGAGAACGGCAAGAAACTGATCATCACCACGATCCAGAAGTTCCCATGGATTTTGGATGGTATCTCCGACCTGTCCGACCGGAAGTTCGCAGTGATTATTGATGAGGCCCATTCCTCGCAATCCGGCAGTGCCGCCGACAAGATGAACGAAGCCATCAGCGGTGGTGGTGACGAGGAAGAGCCAGAAGACCTGCAAGACAAAATCTTGGCCGCTATGGCCCGCAGGAAGATGGGTAACAACGCCTCGTTCTTTGCTTTCACCGCCACACCGAAGAACACCACGCTGGAACGCTTTGGTCGGCAGAACGCTGAAGGCAAGTTCGTGCCGTTCCATCTCTATTCAATGAAGCAAGCGATTGAGGAACAGTTCATCCTCGATGTGCTGAAGAACTATACCACCTACAAGAGCTACTACGAGCTTCAGAAATCCATCGAAGACAACCCCGAGTTCAATACCAAGAAGGCCCAGGGCAAGCTGCGGGCCTATGTCGAGGCACATCCAGACACGATCAAGACCAAAGCTGCCATCATGCTCGATCACTTTCGTGACAACGTGGTTCGCCCCAAGAAGCTGAAGGGCAAGGCACGGGCCATGGTGGTCACCCGCAACATCGAGTCTGCCATTCGGTATTTCCTGGCCATCAGAGAGGCCCTGAACGCGGCAGGGAGCCCGTACAAGGCCTTGGTAGCCTTTACCGGCAAGAAACTTGTCGATGGCGTGGAGCACACTGAGGACAGCCTGAATGGCTTCCCAGGAAACGATATAGCCAAGAAGTTCAAAGACGACGAATACCGTATCCTTGTCGTGGCCAACAAATTCCTCACCGGCTTCGATGAGCCGATGCTCACCACCATGTATGTGGACAAGAAATTGCAGGGCGTATTGGCGGTACAGGCCCTGTCACGGCTCAACCGGTCCAACAAAAAGCTCGGAAAAGAAGAGACCTTCATCCTCGATTTCCACAACACGGTTGAGGACATCAAGGATGCGTTCGATCCGTTCTACACCTCAACGGCCTTGAGCCAGCCGACCGACGTGAACGTCCTGCATGATCTGAAGGATCACCTTGATGACACGGGCATCTATGAGTGGGACGAAGTGGTTCAGTTCAATGAATTGTTCTTTGATGGTGTCGAGGCGGATCAGTTATCGCCGATCCTTGATACTGCGGCTGGCCGGTTTGATGAACTTGAAGATGACGAGAAGATCGACATCAAGATCAAGGCCAAACAGTTCGTGAAAATCTACGCCCAGGTGGCCTGCATCATCCCGTTTGAAAATGCGGACTGGGAGATGTTGCACTGGTTCCTGAAGTTCCTCATCCCTGAAATGAAGGTCAAAGACAAAGATCAGGATGAAATTGATGGTCTCATGGAGAGTGTCGATCTAACTACCTACGGTCTGGAACGGGTGAAGATTGGTCATACTATCGGCCTGGATGACTCTGGCAGTGAGATTGATCCGCCAAATCCAAACCCCCGAGGTGGTCACGATGACCCAGAAAAAGACCCTTTAGACATGATCGTAGCCGCCTTCAACGAACGCTATTTCAATGGTTGGGATGCGACACCGGAGGAGCAAAGAATCAAGCTGATCAATATCCTCAACCACGCAATGAGCGACCCTGCATTTCAGAACAAGGTTGTATCCAACCCTGACGAACAAAATCGACGCATCGCCAGTGAAGCACTATTTGAAAAAGCAATGCGCAACGAACGTCGGCGAGAAATCGACCTTTACAAGAAGTACGCCTCAGATGACGATTTCAAATCAGGTCTTCACGAAGCTCTCATGCGCATGATGGAACAAGTTCTAAAGTCAGGAGACCACAGACCCGTAGAGTAAACCTAGTGGTTTGTTGAGCTCACCAATGCGCAAAACCCAGCGGAAGCACACACCTGCAACTCTATCCTTGCCTTAAGTCTAGAACTCGAGGCTCACCCAATAGCAGAAATGGCATCGGCATTCTGCACTTCTGAGTTGAAATCGCGCAAACTAATGCGCAAATCATGCAGACTTATGGGGTTCGTGCAGGTTTGTGCGCGTCCCTACAACTAGATCAGAAATCCAGATTCTCGACGCTTAGCGCATTCTTCTGAATGAACTCTCGGCGTGGTTCCACAACGTCGCCCATAAGCTTGGTGAACAGGTCATCGGCCTCAACCATATCGTCAACTCGAACCTGTAATAGTGTCCGAGCATCTGGATCGAGTGTGGTTTCCCACAATTGGTCCGGATTCATCTCACCCAGACCCTTATAGCGTTGCAGCGACAGGCCCTTTTCGCCCTCTTCCAGAATCGCGCGCAGCAAATCCAGCGGGCCGTGGATGATTTGAGACCGATCGCGGCGGATCAGGGTCGCCGGAGTGTTATAAACCTCTTGCAGGCTTTGGGTGAAGCTGCCGGTCTTGCGCGCCTCGCCCGAGCGGAGCATGGGGCCGTCCAGGGTGCGAACCTCTTCCACGCCGCGCAGGATACGGGCCAGGCGGATGCCGTGATCTTGTGTGATCCTGCCTTGCCAGCCGCGTTCATATTCCAGTGCGATCAAATCCAAACGGGCCGCAACCTTGTCGGCCACGCCTTGCAGGTCAGCATCCACCGCACCTGGCACAAAAGCACCGGCGACGGCGGCTTGCTCAAGGATATGACGCGGGTAATGGGTTGGGAACGCATCCAGTACACGTTTCAGTTGACGCGCTTCATCGACGACGCGGGTCAGGTCCTGGCCAACTAATTCTTCACCGGAACCAAGCTTTAGAACCGCACCTTCGACACCTTGATTAACCAGATATTCATCAAGCGCAGCCTGGTCCTTCAGGTAAACCTCAGATTTACCTCGAGAAACTTTATAGAGTGGCGGTTGCGCGATATAGAGATACCCCCCTTCGATCAATTCCGGCATCTGTCGATAGAAGAACGTCAGCAGCAGGGTCCGGATGTGCGCACCATCGACATCCGCATCGGTCATAATGACAATTTTGTGGTAGCGCAGCTTTTCGATGTTGAACTCATCGCGACCAATGCCGGTGCCTAGCGCCATCACAAGGTTACCGATCTCCTGTGACGACAGCATCCGGTCAAATCGTGCGCGCTCGACGTTCAGGATTTTACCGCGCAGGGGCAGTACCGCCTGCGTCAGGCGATCCCTACCCGTCTGAGCAGAACCACCAGCCGAGTCCCCCTCTACCAGAAAAACTTCGGTCTTGGATGGGTCTTTCTCGGAACAGTCTTTCAACTTTCCGGCCAGATAATTCACATCCATCGCCGTCTTGCGGCGGGTCAGTTCGCGCGCCTTACGGGCGGCTTCTCGGGCCAAGGCAGCCTCGATGATCTTGCCGACGATGCCCTTTGCCTCGTTCGGGTTTTCTTCGAACCACTCGGACAGCTTTTCGTTCATCAGACCCTCGACCGCTGGGCGCACTTCGGACGACACCAGCTTATCTTTGGTCTGGGATGAGAATTTGGGGTCAGGTACTTTCACCGACAGCACACAGGTCAGACCTTCACGCGCATCATCGCCGGTAAAGCTGACCTTTTCCTTCTTCGCGATGCCGCTGGACTGGGCATAGTTGTTGATCGTCCGAGTTAGCGCGCCCCGAAAGCCCGCCACATGGGTGCCGCCATCGCGCTGCGGGATGTTGTTGGTGAAGGGCAGAACCGTCTCGTGATAGCTGTCATTCCACCACATCGCGATTTCGACGCCAATATCGTCGCGCTCGCCCTTGATGTAAATCGGCTCGGGCATGGCCGGAGTTTTCGACCGGTCAAGGTACTTAACGAACTCTTTGACACCGCCTTCATAGAACAGCTCGGTTTCCAACCGCTCTGCCGGGCGCTCGTCGATCAGGATGATCCGCACGCCCGAATTCAGGAACGCCAGTTCGCGAAGACGTTTTTCCAGCGTCTCGAATGAATACTCGAGATTCGAAAACGTATTGGTCGAGGCCAGAAAGCGCACCTCGGTTCCAGTGCGATCGCCGCACTCATCCACAACTTTCAAATGTTCTGCAGTCTCACCACCTTCAAACCGCGCCACATGCTCCTTGCCAGCGCGCCAGATGCGCAGTTCCAGCCAATCGGATAGTGCGTTCACCACCGATACACCCACACCGTGCAGACCACCCGACACTTTGTACGAGTTGCTGTCGAACTTACCGCCCGCGTGCAGCTGGGTCATGATGACCTCGGCAGCCGAAACGCCTTCTTCGGGGTGAATATCGACCGGAATACCGCGACCGTTGTCGCTGACCGAAACGCTGGAATCGGCGTGGATTTTCACGGTCACATGGTCGGCATGACCGGCCAACGCCTCGTCAATTCCGTTGTCCACGACCTCGTATACCATGTGGTGCAGACCCGAGCCATCATCCGTGTCCCCGATATACATGCCTGGGCGCTTGCGAACCGCCTCTAAGCCTTTGAGAACTTTGATGGAATCTGCGCCGTATTCCTGGGGTGCCTGTGCGTCTTCGGACATGCCGTTAGTACCTATATTATTTTGGTAACTTATACGTTTTCTGGTGGGGAATGTCACGCGATCCCCCAACATTTTGTGGTTCTGATCCGCTTTATTTGCAGATCAAAGCCGATCGAGGTCTGCTGCAATATCTTCGGCGATCTCTGCTGCGTTCACATCGTCGCGTTCGGCCGATAATCGCAGCCCTAAAAGGTCAGATTGATAGCGCGAGGCAAGGCGGTCCGGGTCATGATCAGGGGCGATTTCTCCGGCATCCTGCGCGCGGCGAAACAGGTCTGCAAAACAAGTCCTCATCGAAACCATATGAGTACGTGCCTGAGCGGCCAGATCGTGATCCTTGGCCTGCAACTCGGCAAAAGTTTTCGCCAACATGCAGGCTTTGGTCGGCAGCTCTGATGCCTCGATTACGCGACGTGGCTGCGCCTTGAGCGCGCCGAGCGGCCCCAGTTCCTCGGCCAAGGTCCTCATGCTGGCAACCCCATCCTGCGCATACCGCTCTAACGCCAGGGCGTAGAGCGTATCTTTCGACCCGAACGCCGCGTAGAAGCTGCCCGGTTTCAGCTTCAGCTCGCGCTCAAGGTCTTTCAGTGACGTTCCTGCCCAGCCGTGACGCCAAAAAATATCACGTGCCTGCGCGATTAGTGCGTCTCGGTCGTATGAGGGCTTGCGGGGCATGGTCTCACCAATACTTGAACGTTCGCTCAAATATATACTTGAGTGATCGCTCAAGAAACCCTAAATACGACCCATCTCGCCAGAAACAGGAGTTTGACATGGCCAATTTCCCGTCCCACGACCTCGAATCTGCCCCAGAAGGATCCAAGCCGCTGCTTGAGAAATCTCAGGCTGCATTCGGGCGCCTGCCCGGTCTGCACAAAGTAATGGCCGAAAGCCCACAGCACCTGGAAGGCTATCAGGTTCTGCACGGCCTGTTCCTGCAGACCGACTTCGACAATGACGAAAAGACCGTTGTCTGGCAGACAATCAACGTAGAAAACGAATGCCATTACTGCGTGCCTGCCCACACTGGAATCGCTAAGATGATGAAGGTCTCGGACGAGATCACAGAGGCACTGCGCAACGAAACTCCGCTTCCCTCGGAAAAGCTTGAGGCACTGCGCACTTTCACCCTGCAGGTGATGGAAACCCGTGGCAACCCGACCGAAGAACAACTGCAGGCGTTCTTCGAAGCAGGTTATTCCCACCGCGCGGTTTTGGACGTGGTTCTGGGACTGGCGCAGAAAACCATGTCGAACTACGTGAATCACATGGCAAAAACACCGGTCGACCAGGTTATGCGCGGCTTCCTGTGGGAGCGTAAAGTCAGCGAGCCTGCCTAAGCAGTTACAACCGAGCCTTCGTCGCCCTCGGTTACAACCAATGTTTGGGCCCGGTCGCCCAATTCCGCAAATAGCTCAGGCCCGGTGCCCGTCATCCAGGCCTGAGCGCCCAGCGCACAAATCTCATCGTAAAGCGCGGCGCGACGGTCCGCGTCCAGATGAGCAGCGACCTCATCTAACAGCACAATCGGTGGCGCCCCGACCATGCCCGCCAACGCCCGCGCGTTCGATAGGATCAGCGAAACCAACAGCGCTTTTTGCTCTCCGGTGGAACAGTCTTTGGCGGGCACACCCTTGGCCGCAAACACTCCATAAAGATCTGAACGATGCGGCCCAACCAACGTACGGCCCGCTGCCAAATCCCGAAACCGGCTTTCATTCAACGCTTCGCGCAAATCTTCCGTAGCTTCAGGCATCGCTCCTTCGGTCTGAACAAGTTCCAACTCCGCCGAAGGAAACGCCGTTTCCGCTTGATCCTGAGCCGCGCGCAAATGCTCCAGAGCCGCGCTTCGTGCCGCGTGGATACGGTGCCCCATCTCTGCCATCTGTCCTTCCAGCGCCGCATACCAATGGGCGTCTCGAACCTGCTCTTTCAGCAATCGGTTCCGCTCGCGCATCGCCTTTTCATAGATCAGTGAGGCTTCGGCATGAGACGGATCAAAACTCAGCGCAATCCGGTCCAAAAACCGCCGCCGACCCTCGGCACCCTCAATCCACAAGCGATCCATCGAGGGGATCAACCAAACAACGCGCGCCAACTTGCCCAGATCAATCTGACTGGCCGCCTTGTCATCAATCCGAACCTGACGTGCTGCGCCACCTTCGGACCACGTTTCAATCTCATACCGCTGACCCTGAGCTTCCAGCAAACCAGACAGTTTCCACCCCAATGCCTCGGGCCGCCGCGTCATCTCGGCGGCACTTGCCCGTCGCATCCCGCGCCCGGGTGAAAATAACGAGACTGCTTCCAGAATGTTGGTCTTGCCGGCCCCGTTCGGCCCGTGGATCGCCACGGGTCGCCCGTCCAAGGACAACCGCGCCAGCTTGTGAGACCGAAAATGCGAAACCGTAAGTTCGGTCAGGGCCAATCCCATGACCCCTCCCTTTCGTTAGAGATCACCCGGTCGGGGCAATCAGACGCGCATCGGCATTACGACGTAAACAGCGCTTTGGTCGTTGCCTTCGCGCATCAGTGTCGGATCACCAGCGGAATTAAACATGAACACAGCGTTTTCGCGATCCACCTGAGACGCAATTTCCAGCAGATACTTGGCATTGAACCCAATTTCGAGACGCTCATCCCCGTAGGCGACAGCCAACTCTTCCTCAGCCGCACCACTGTCGGGTGCATTCACTGACAGAACCAGCTTGTCCGCATCCAGTTGCAGTTTTACAGCTCGTGACCGTTCGGACGAAACGGTCGCCACACGATCCACGGCCTGCGCGAATTCGGCAGCGTCAACCTCTAGCTTGCGCGTGTTGCCCTGAGGGATGACGCGCGTGTAGTCCGGGAAAGTCCCATCAATCACTTTCGAGGTGAGCGTGATGTCTGGCGTTGCAAACCGCACCTTGGTTTCGCTGACCGAGACGGCGATGTCCATTTCATCATCATCCAACAGCTTGCGCAGTTCACCCACGGTCTTTCGGGGAACAATTACACCCGGCATATCCGCCGCTCCGTCCGGCAGGTCCGCATCAATGCGCGCCAGACGGTGGCCATCGGTCGCCACGCAGCGCAGCACCTTGCCGCCCTCAGAACCATCCGCGACATGCATGTAGACACCGTTCAGATAATAACGGGTCTCTTCGGTAGAAATGGCGAACTTCGATTTGTCGAACAACCGTCGCAGCAGCGCAGCCGACGCCGTAAAGTTCGATTGGTATTCCGAGGACGCCATAACCGGAAAATCCTCTTTCGGCAGCGTCGCCAGCGAGAAGTTCGACCGACCGGCCTCAACCGTCAATCGGCCAGCAGCACTGTCGGCGGTTAAAGTCACCAGCGCCCCATCGGGCAGCTTGCGCACAATCTCATGCAGCGTTGTGGCGGCGACAGTTGTCGCGCCCGCTTTCTCAACCTGCGCAGGAGCCTTGTCGACAACCTCGATATCCAGATCAGTCGCTCGGAACAGCGCCTGATCCCCTTCGGCTTCGATCAGCACATTGGCCAAGATCGGAATGGTGTTGCGACGTTCAACAACAGATTGGGCCTGCGAAACGGCCTTTAGAAGGGTGCCGCGTTCGATGCTGATCTTCATACCCTCAGTTCCTCTGACTTGAGTGCTTACATGGGCGGGACTGGCAAGTTACCGGTTCCGCCCTGAGGCACAAGGATTTTTTGTGAATTTCTGGGTTGGAATGATCAAACCGTCAAGGCCAACCGGCCATCCCACCACCAGTTCGCGCGCAATCGTGGATTATTGCGCACATGAAAATACCCCGGCCAGACAGGCGCGGGGCATTTCCAGTACGGTCGCAGATTAGGCTTCCAAAGCCCGGCGCAGCATCTCGACGTCTTCGGCGATCTGGCCATCGGTCAGCTTCAGCTCTTCAATGCGCTTAACGCCGTGCATGACTGTGGTGTGGTCGCGCCCACCGAAACGACGGCCGATTTCCGGCAATGACCGGCTGGTCAGTTGCTTACACAGATACATCGCCACCTGACGCGGGCGAGCATAAGACCGGAGACGCTTGGGGCCAATGATGTCGCTGAGGCGAATGTTGTAGTAGTCCGAGACTTTGCGCTGAATCTCTTCGACAGTGATCTTGCGCTCGGATGCGCGTAGCACATCGGCCAGACAATCCTGCGTCAATTCCATGTCGATCTCGCGCCCAACCAGCGAGGCAAACGCGAAGAGCCGGGTCAGCGCCCCTTCCAGCACGCGCACATTGGTCGAGATGCGGTGTGCAAGGAATTCCAATACACCATCAGCAATGGTCAGATCGGGATAAGTGCTACTGTATTGCTGCACTTTGTTCTGCAGGATTCCCAGACGCAATTCGTAGTCTGTGGGATGAAGATCGACGACAAGGCCGCATTGCAGGCGCGACTTTACCCGGTCTTCAAGATCCTTGATCTCACCCGGCGCGCGATCGGCCGAAATGATGATCTGCTTGTTCTGGTCCACTAGCGCATTGAAGGTATGAAAGAATTCTTCCTGCGTCGAATCCTTACCCGCGATGAACTGCACGTCATCAACCATAAGCACGTCAACCGAGCGGAACAGATGCTTGAAATCCATCATCCGGCGCTCACGCAGGGCCTGCACAAAACGGTACATGAACTGTTCTGCCGACAGGTACAGAACGTTTAGTTCGGGATGCTTGGTTTTCAGCTCCCAAGCAATGGCGTGCATCAGGTGCGTCTTACCAAGGCCGACACCCCCGTAGAGCACCAGCGGATTGAATGTTACGGGCCCGCCTTCGGAAACGCGGCGCGCGGCGGCGTGAGCCAGCTCATTCGGCTTACCAACAACAAAACTGTCAAAGGTAAAGCGCGCGTCCAGCGGTGCCGCCTGTAACGCCTCAAGCGCATCATGCGAGGCCTCAACAACTGCGGGCTGCGGAACGGCTTGGGGTTTTGGGGTCTCGGCCTGCGCCGGACGGGTCGGAGAATTGGCGGCGGTGCGGAAGGCAAGGCGCTGAACAGGCTCGCCCGCCGTGTTCAGTTCATAGAGAATTAGATCAGCAAAATTTTGACTTACGTAGTTTCCCATGAAGTTGGTCGGCACAGAAAATACTGCGACGCCATCTTGCAATCCCTGAAACTCTAAAGGTTCGATCCAGGTCGTGAAGTTGTTCTTACCAACAGCCTTCATCAACTTGTTCCGCAACTGTCCCCATTTCTCTTGTGTCATTCGGCGCCTCACGCATCCCATTCTTTATTGGCCTATCAGCCTTATCAAAATAGTCCGGTATACCGGTTTATTGCGTCCACCCACAAGGATACCCTTGCGCCAGGCCACGAGGTCTGGCGGGTCATTTTGACGTTCAGCGCAATCCGATACCGCATTGTCCAACGGTCGGTACAACCCCGAAAACAGGGTGGCGCGTCACAATCCAATTTTTCGACAGGGCCAAGATCATCGGAAAACCCGAGACCCAGAGCAGATCGTCCAATCGACCGAAGCCGATTTTCGAACATTCGTTCCGGATTCCTACTGATGCCCGTCAGTCAGATACCCAGAACAGCCTGTCCCCCCAAGCGAGTGAATCGCTGACTCAGTCGTAGCAAGAGCCCATGGGTCCGGGCAACGAAACTCTGATATTGACTCGGGGTTCAGGGCGAAAGAATCTCTCGACTTCGTGAAGACGCGGCTTTCCGGCAACAATGAAAAAGGCGCCGCTATGCGCGACGCCTTTTTCGCAAATCAACGCTTGACGCGTTTTCCCAAAGAATCAGCCCAGCGCTTTGACGCGTGCCGACAGGCGCGACATTTTGCGGGCTGCGGTGTTCTTGTGGAAGACGCCTTTGGTGACGCCGCGCATCAGCTCGGGCTGAGCGGCGCGCAGGGCAGCGGTAGCCGCGTCCTTGTCACCGGATGCGATTGCTTCTTCAACTTTGCGCAGATGTGTGCGGATGCGCGAACGGCGTGCTTTGTTTACAGCAAAACGCTTTTCGTTCTGACGAGCGCGTTTCTTTGCCTGGGGCGAATTTGCCATGTGTCTCTGACCTTTTGTTCGGTACGGTTATCTAGGGTTGCGCGCCACGGACATATCCGCACCGGATCAGAAATCACGAGTGTGAGTCGGGCCAAGCGGGCCGCACGCGCATGTATGACGGCGGTCTCTACCCAAGTTTAAAGGTTTTGCCAAGCTGATTCTTCACAAGAGCTTCAGTAGCAAAAAGGCGGGACCAAGCCCGCCTGAATTCACTGAATGTCCGTTATCGTTACTTGTCGCGGAACTGAGCCGCACGTTTTTCCAGAAACGCGGCCATGCCCTCTTTCTGATCTTCAGTTGCAAACATCGAATGGAACACACGGCGCTCAAACAGCATGCCCTCGCTCAGTGGCAGTTCATAGCTGCGGTTCACGGCTTCCTTGGCCGCGATTGCCGTGATCTGCGACTTCTCAGCGATCTTCTGCGCCGCACCGGTTGCTTCTTCGATCAGCTTCTTGGCAGGCACGACGCGGCTGACCAGCCCCGCACGCTCGGCCTCTTCCGCGTCCATGAACCGACCGGTCAAGTTCATATCCATTGATTTGGACTTGCCGACAAATCGTGTCAAACGCTGGCTGCCGCCGAGTCCTGCGATGACGCCCAGATTAATCTCGGGTTGGCCGAACTTGGCCGTATCCGCCGCGATGATGAAATCACACAGCATTGCCAGCTCACAACCTCCGCCCAGCGCATAACCCGCAACAGCGGCAATGATCGGTTTGCGGATCGCCGAAACCCGGTCATTCGCGTCGGCAAAAAGGTTGATGTTGAAGACATCGACATAGCTCATCTCGGACATCTCTTTGATGTCCGCACCAGCCGCAAAGGCTTTGTCCGAACCGGTGATGACGACGCAGCGCACCTTGTCGTTGCTGTCTGCTTCTTCCAGCGCATCACACAACTCACCCAGTAACTGGGTGTTCAGCGCATTCATCGCATCTGGTCTGTTGAGCTTGATTAGGGCGACGTGGTCTTCGATTTCGACGATGATCGTCTCAAAAGCCATGAGGTGTAAGCTTCCGGTTGTTCCGTTCAGGTACGATTCCTTACCACGCGATTTCGCTGGATCAAGTTATCTTTGGCATTGCGCGCAATAGAAGGATGAGCGACCGGACTGAGTGATTCTCTTGATTTCAGCGCCACAACCTTTGGTTCGGCAGGGCTCGCCTTCGCGGCCATAGACGTCGAAGCTGTGCTGAAAATATCCAAGTTCTCCATCGGCTTGGCGGAAATCGCGCAGCGATGACCCGCCCGCTTCAATCGCGTCCTGCAGCACCTTCCGAATGATCGGCACAAGGGCCGCAACGCGTAGCGCAGAAATCTGTCCGGCTTTGCGACGTGGCGACACCTTGCCGCGATAAAGCGCTTCGCAGACGTAGATATTTCCCAATCCGGCAACGATTCCCTGATCCAGCAACGCGGATTTGACCGGGCTATTCTTACCTTTGAACGCCTCAATGAGGTGCTGTTCGTGGAAATCGTTACCCAATGGTTCAGGTCCCAGAACTGACAGCAGCTTGTGATCCTCTGCCGTGGCTGTCGGCAGCAGGTCCATGGCTCCGAACCGACGCGGATCGTTAAAAGTGATACGGGTGCCGTTGGCCATATGAAAGACTACGTGATCATGCTTTTCCGGCATCGGGTGTTTGTGGGCAAATTGCCCTAGAGGATCACCAGATACGGTCATACGCCCGGACATGCCAAGATGAATCAGCAGTGTTTCTCCACTGTTCAGATCGGCCAGAATGTATTTCGATCGTCTACGCAATCGGTCGACGCGCTGCCCAGTCAATCGTTCAGCCATCCGCTCGGGGAAAGGCCAGCGCAAATCGGGGCGGTTTACGTCCGCCCTTTGGATTACGACGCCTTCCATCGCCGGGGATAGACCGCGTCTTACTGTCTCGACCTCGGGCAATTCGGGCATTAGATGGCTCCTATTCCAAAGGGCCGCATTGTGCCCGCCTCTTATGGCCCTATAACAGAGGCGAAATTCGACGAACGGCAAGGCAAATGTCCAACAACAGCGACAAGACCACTCATTTCGGGTTTGAAACCGTGCGCGAGGCCGACAAGGCCGGGCGCGTACAGGGCGTGTTCAACTCGGTCGCCTCGAAATACGATGTGATGAACGATGTCATGTCGATGGGCATTCACCGGGTCTGGAAAGATGCAATGATGGATTGGCTTGCCCCGCGCCCCGGTCAACGGTTGCTGGACGTTGCAGGTGGGACCGGAGATATCTCTTTTCGCTTCCTGAGACGCGCGGGCCACGGCCATGCCACGGTTCTGGACCTGACAGAGCCTATGCTGGTCGAAGGCCGCCAGCGCGCCGAGGCCGACCAGATGTCCGACAGCCTGAACTGGGTGGTGGGCGATGCGATGTCCCTGCCGTTCGAGGACAATACGTTCGACGTCTATACAATTTCCTTCGGCATCCGGAATGTTACCCGCCCGCAAGAGGCATTGAACGAGGCCTATCGCGTGCTGAAACCCGGTGGCCGCCTGATGGTGCTTGAATTCAGCCAACTGCCCAATGACGGACTGCAAAAGCTTTATGACCTCTACAGCTTCAACGTCATTCCACGCATGGGCAAACTAATCGCCAATGACTACGACAGCTATCAATACCTGGTGGAATCGATCCGCAAGTTCCCGGATCAGGAGACATTCCTGAGCATGGTCCGCGCCGCCGGGTTCGAAAACGCCAAGTACCGCAATCTCAGCATGGGTATCGCGGCACTGCATTCCGGCTGGAAGATCTAGATGCGCGGCCCACACAACATTATCCGCCTGATCCGCACAGGCGCAACGCTCGAGCGCACGGGTGCCATGAACGTGGTATTAGACGCGTTCGAAGCTCCTCGGGCTATCCGCATTCTCGCACATGTTCTGGGCAAACCATTTCAGTGGCTGGGGTACAAAGGGGATCCCCAGATGCCGCCCGCAACCCGCGCCCTAACTGCTCTTGGACCCGCCTATATCAAGTTCGGACAAGTCCTTTCGACCCGCCCCGACGTGGTTGGAAATGAACTGGCTGAACAACTGCGTGTCTTGCAGGATAAGCTTCCGCCATTCTCCAAGGCCGAAGCCATGGCCGAGGTCGAGAAAGAGCTGGGCCAACCCCTTTCAGAAATGTTCAGCGATTTCAGTGAGCCTATCGCCGCAGCCTCAATCGCTCAGGTCCACAAAGCTAAGCTGGCCAGCACGGGTGAAGATGTTGCCGTCAAAGTCCTGCGCCCCGGAATTGAACGCGCCTTCCGTAAAGATGTAGACGCCTTTTATTTCGCCGCCCGAATTGTCGACCTGTTTGCCCCCGGTGCTCGTCGCTTGCGCCCTATGGAGGTGATCGAGCATTTTGACGGAGTTGTCCGCGGCGAGTTGGACCTGCGCCTGGAAAGCGCTGCTGCTTCGGAATACGCCGCCAACACCAAGGATGATTCCGGGTTCTGGCTGCCTCCGGTCGTCTGGTCCTTGTCCGCACGCCGGGTGATGACACTCAGCTGGGCCGATGGAATCCCGCTGGGCGACAATGACGCGCTGGACGCTGCAGGCCACAATCGCAGCGAACTGGCAGAACGTGTGTTGCGCCTTTTCCTGCTGCACGCCCTTCGCGATGGCTATTTCCATGCGGATATGCACCAAGGGAACCTGAAGGTCGCCGCGAATGGAGATATTATTGCCTATGACTACGGCATCATGGGGCATATCGACGAATACACCCGTCGGGTCTATGCCGAAATCCTCTTCGGCTTCATCCGCCGCGACTACAAACGCGTAGCCGAAGTCCATTTCGAGGCCGGCTATGTCCCTGCCAACCAGGACGTCGACGAATTCGCCCGCGCCTTGCGCGCAGTCGGGGAACCCATCTTCGGCATGGACGCGACCCATATCTCAATGGGCCGACTGCTCAGCTATTTGTTTGAGGTCACCGAGCGCTTCGGCATGGAAACACGAACCGAACTGATTCTTCTGCAGCGCACCATGGTCGTGGTCGAAGGCGTCGCCCGATCACTCGACGATCATATGAATATTTGGGAAGTCGCGCGCCCGGTCGTCGAGGATTATATCAAAAGCTCCATCGGCCCCCGGGCCGCCCTGAGAGATTTTGCAAAGACCGCAATGGTGCTGGCCCGTTTCGGCCCACGCTTACCTGCGCTGGTTGAAACCGCCCTGATTGCGCAGACCACGAAAGATGACCAGCAAAATTCCGGCAAGACAACCTTGCTGCTACCTGCCGCCCTTGGCGCAGCCGTTGGAATCGCAGCCACACTTGTCGTGATGACATTCAGCTGACAACAATCCGCCTGCTTCATCTGGCCACAAATATCTTCGGGGGGGGATCGCGCCGCCTGCGCGATTGGGGGGCAGACAGCCCCCCTCCCGACCTCAATCAGAGCCGCTCGATAGCAAGGGCAATCCCCTGCCCACCGCCAATACACATGGTGATAAGCGCCTTGGAACCACCAACACGCTCCAACTCATACAGCGCTTTCAGGGTGATAATCGCCCCAGTTGCCCCCACAGGGTGCCCCAACGCAATCGCACCGCCATTCGGATTGACCTTAGCGGCATCCAATCCAAGCTCTTGATTGACGGCCAGGGCTTGTGCGGCAAAAGCTTCGTTACTCTCGACCACATCGAAATCACCCGCCGACAGCCCAGTCTTCTTGAACAAGTTCTGCACTGCAGGAACCGGCCCAATTCCCATTACTTCGGGCCGCACCCCAGCATGTGCATATCCCAATATCCTTGCCTTTGGTTTCAATCCGGCCTTCTCAGCAGCATCTGACGTCGCCAGAACCATCGCCGCAGCCCCATCGTTGATTCCCGATGCATTCCCCGCCGTGACGCGTCCTTCTTTCTTAAATACCGGACGAAGGCCCGCCAGTGCCTCAGCTGTGGTGGCCTTGGGATGCTCATCCACCTTAAAGTCAACCATCTCGCGTTTGACTTTCACCTGCACAGGCGCGATCTGGCTTTCGAAAAAACCGCCCTCAATCGCAGCCGCAGCACGGGTCTGGCTGGTCATGGCAAACTCGTCCATCTGTTCACGACTGATCTGATGTTCGTCGGCCACATTCTCAGCCGTCACACCCATATGACCGGTTCCGAAAGGACAGTTCAGCGCGCCCAACATCATGTCCAGTGAGGTGACGTCGCCCATCTTGGCGCCCCATCTGGCCTGAGGCACGATGTAGGGGCTGCGTGACATGCTCTCCGCTCCACCAGCCACAGCGAAATCGGCATCGCCCAGTATCAGAGACTGTACCGCTGACACAATCGCCTGCGCGCCGGAGCCACACAAACGATTTACGTTCATCGCCGGAGTCCCATTCGGAATGCCCGCCTGCATCGCTGCTACCCGCGACAGGTACATATCGCGGGGTTCAGTGTTGATCACATGACCGAAAACCACATGCCCGATTTGCCCACCTTCGACACCCGACCGCTCAAGCGCGGCCTCGGTCGCCACGGTCGCCAGATCAATCGGCGCGGTCGAAGCCAGCGCACCGCCAAAGGTGCCGATGGCAGTACGTGCGCCATCCAGAATAACGATATCGGTCATGGATCACTCCTCCTGAGTTTGGCCGTAGTATGCACCCGCAGAAACTCTCTGTCGCCTGAGACGTCCCGTCACAGACGGAATTGACATCTATCGATTCAAGGCGCATGAAATTCCGTCATGACGGACAAGACAGACGATATCCTGACACGCCTTCCGACACGCCTTAAAGAGGCGCGTAGGGCCCAAGGCCTTTCGCTCGAAGCGGTCGCGAATCTCAGCGGCGTATCGCGATCCATGGTCAGCCAGATCGAGAGGGGAGAAAGCAGCCCCACAATTTCGACCTTGTGGAACCTGACCCGAGCTCTGCAGGTGGATTTTGCCGGGTTGTTGGAAGACACGAAGACAACCGACCAGATCGAGATTCTCAAAAACTCCGAAGTGCCCAGCATCGATAACATGGGAGAGAACTGCCGCATCCGGATCCTCTCACCGCCAGAAGAGGCCGGCGGTCACGAGGTCTATGACATTCAGCTCGACAAAAACGGCGCCCTGAACAGCCAACCCCATGCGCGCGGTGCACGGGAACAATTGACCGTGTTGGAAGGGTCAGTTCGAGTTACTTCAGGCGCGGCAGTGAGCGAACTCAGGCAGGGTGATACAGCCCGATATGCCGCTGACGTTGCGCATTCCATTTCTGCCGACAGCCCTGCGCGTGTTTTCCTAATCGTAAAGAACGCCTAATTCAGCAATAATCCGCCTTCACGGATATTTTTCCGTAATTTCGTAAATCCCCTATTTGGGATATTCGTCCGTTATGTTAGAAGCGCGACTCAGAGCTAAGGAGATCGCCATGGCAGATGCATTCCTGTCCCACATCACCGACACCCTTAAGCAGATCG
Source organism: Ruegeria sp. AN6 (assembly GCF_056540425.1). Classification (NCBI taxonomy): domain Bacteria; kingdom Pseudomonadati; phylum Pseudomonadota; class Alphaproteobacteria; order Rhodobacterales; family Roseobacteraceae; genus Ruegeria; species Ruegeria sp. AN6. Next base: position 73,874 of record NZ_JBQFWR010000013.1, on the reverse strand, counting down.
AATCCGAAGGTCTGTACAAGCGTGAACGAATGATCACCTCGCCGCAGGGCGGTGAGATTACTGTGGGCGGAAAGCAGGTCATCAACCTGTGCGCCAACAACTATCTGGGCCTGGCCGATCACCCCGCCCTGATCGACGCCGCCAAGAACGCCATGGAACCAAAAGGGTTCGGCATGGCCTCGGTCCGCTTTATCTGCGGCACGCAGGATATTCACCGCGAGCTTGAGCAACGGCTGGCCAAGTTCCTGAACAAAGATGATTCAATTCTGTTCGCTGCCTGTTTCGATGCCAATGGCGGGCTGTTTGAGCCTTTGTTAGGGCCTGAAGACGCAATCATCTCGGATAGTCTGAACCACGCGTCAATCATCGATGGCGTAAGGCTCTGCAAGGCCAAACGCTATCGCTATCTAAACAATGACATGAACGACCTCGAGGCTTGGTTGAAACAGGCGCGCGAGGACGGGGCGCGGCATATCATGATCGCCACCGACGGCGTTTTTTCGATGGATGGCTATCTGGCCAATCTGCCAAAAATACGCGAGCTGGCCGACAAGTACGACGCCATCGTCATGGTCGATGATTGCCACGCCACGGGCTTCATGGGGCCAAACGGTGCGGGCACGCCGGATCACTTCGGCGTCGACGTGGACATTCTGACGGGAACTCTGGGCAAGGCACTTGGGGGGGCAATCGGCGGCTACATTGCCGGGCCGCAGCCAGTGATCGACCTGCTGCGGCAGCGGGCGCGGCCCTATCTGTTCTCAAACTCGCTGCCGCCGTCCATCGTCGCTGCCGGTCTGGAAGCAATCCGTCTGGTTGAAGAGGGCGACATGCTGCGCGCGCAACTGTTCGGCAACGCCAAATACTGGCGTGCAGGGCTGGAAAAGCTGGGGTTTGATCTGCTGCCCGGTGAGCACCCAATCATCCCGGTGATGCTGGAGGACGCAACGCTTGCGCAAGACATGGCGTCGCGGTTGTTTGATGAAGGCGTCTATGTTTCGGGTTTCTTCTTCCCGGTAGTCCCGCGTGGTCAAGCGCGGATCAGAACTCAGATGAATGCGGCTCTAACAAAGGATGAATTGGATCGCGCGCTCGCGGCCTTTGGCAAAGTCGGCAAAGAGTTGGGGGTGATTTGATGCGACCCAACACGATGAAAGCACTGGAAAAATCCAAGCCCGAGGAAGGTCTTTGGATGGTTCAGGCCCCAGTCCCCGAGATTGAACCGGACGAGGTACTGATCCGCATAAACAAAACCGGCATCTGCGGCACAGATATCCATATCTGGAACTGGGATGACTGGGCCGCAGCCACAGTACCAGTGCCGATGATCACCGGCCACGAGTTCGCAGGCGAAATAGTCGAGATTGGTCGTAATGTTACCGGGCTTGAGATCGGCCAGCGCTGCTCGGGCGAAGGGCATCTGATCGGAACCGACAGCCGCCAAAGCCGTGCAGGCAAGTTTCATCTGGACCCCGGAACGCGGGGCATCGGAGTAAATGAACAAGGTGCCTTTGCCCAGTTTTTGAAACTGCCTGCCTTCAACGTGATACCTTTGCCAGATGATGTGCCGGATGAGATTGGCGCGATCCTCGACCCGCTGGGCAATGCGGTTCACACCGCGCTGAGCTTCGATCTGCTGGGCGAGGATGTTCTGATAACAGGCGCAGGCCCGATCGGTATAATGGCAGCAGCTGTCGCACGCCATGCAGGTGCGCGAAACGTCGTAATCACCGATATCAATGCAGATCGGCTGAAACTGGCGGAACATGTGGTGCCGTCGATACGTACGGTCGATGTAACCATAGAAGAGTTGTCCGATGTCATCACCGAACTGGGGATGAAAGAAGGCTTTGACGTGGGTTTGGAGATGTCGGGCTCGCAGGCAGCTTTGGATCAGATGGTCGAAGCGCTGGTCATGGGCGGAAAGATCGCCCTGCTGGGCATCCCGCCGGGCCAATCTCCGGTCGACTGGAGCCGCATTGTCTTTAAAGCCATCACCATCAAGGGCGTCTACGGCCGTGAGATGTTTGAGACATGGTACAAGATGATTGCTATGCTGCAGAACGGTTTGGACGTAAGCCGCGTGATCACCCATCAGTTTGGTGTTGACGATTTTGCCGAAGGTTTCGCAGCAATGAAGTCGGGCCTGTCCGGCAAAGTTGTTCTGGACTGGACCTGACCCTCTGGATAGTTGCAAAACTGGCCCATACACAGGGATCGCGCAACCAACCGGAGGAGCAAGATGGGCAGCACGAAAGATGATCGACTGCTGGAACGCGGAATCGAGGATTCTCTGGTCACCGATTTCGCTGAGACGCATCGCAAAAGCTATGGCGACTTTCTGCAACTCAAAACCCTGTTGAATCTGCAAAAGACTTTTCAGGATCCTGCTCAGCCCGATGAGATGTTATTCATCATCATCCATCAGGTCAGCGAGCTATGGCTGAAGTTGATGCATCACCAGCTGGTCGAAGTGCGGCGCTTCCTGCAGCAAGACGATTTCGGCCCGGCGATGAAAAATCTCGACCGGATCAAGGCGATCCAGCGGCAGTTGATCACCGCTTGGGAAACGCTGCTGACCATGACGCCCGCCGACTACATGACGTTTCGCGATGCGTTAGGTAGTTCGTCAGGCTTTCAGAGTTACGGTTATCGCCAGATCGAGTTCATATTGGGCAACAAGGATGCTTCGACCCTCAAGGTTCATGAACACGATCCGGAGGTCATGGAGATGCTGAGCGCAGCGCTAACCAAACCGTCCCTTTATGACGAAGTGCTGCACATGCTGGCACGGCAAGGGTTTGACGTACCGCAAGACCTGATCGAACGTGACTATTCACAATCCTATTCCGGCGACCCGCGCGTCGTGAAAATCTGGTGCGAGATTTTCCAGGATACCAGCAAGTATTGGGACCTTTATGCTCTGGCTGAAAAGCTGATGGACGTCGAATCGCTGTTCCAGCGCTGGCGATTCGACCACGCTACGGCAGTCGAACGGGTCATCGGGATGCAACCCGGAACAGGTGGCTCGAGCGGCGTGGCCTTTCTGCGCAAGGCGCTGGAATTGCGCTTCTTCCACGACCTCTACGATATGCGCACCGAGCTGATGTATTCGGGAGACTGAGGCATGCTTTATCGCGGGTACACCCAAGATCAACTTGAACAGGAATACTCCCCCAGCTCGATGATTGGTGGCGATCTGACGCCATATCTGGACAGTTATGTTGCGCTCAGCGCTCAGGCCCGGACACGGATGGATGTGCGCGAAAACCTTGCTTATGGCGACAGTCCGGCGCAGGTTCTGGATTTCTTCCCCTCCTCAGACGCAAACGCACCTTTGCATGTGTTCATTCACGGAGGGTATTGGCAGGCGCTCAGCCAGCGCGAATCCGCCCCGATGGCACCGGTGCTACACGAAAACGGGCAGGCCTTTGCGACCCTGAATTACACACTCGCCCCTGAAGCTAGGTTGGGGCAGATGGTCGAAGAATGTCGCGATGCCTTGCTGTGGCTTGCATCACAGGCCGAGTTATTGGGCTTCGATCCATCAAACATCACCCTGTCAGGTCATAGCGCAGGTGCGCATCTGGTAGCGATGGTCATGGCGACCTCATCCAGCGCGTTGGCGCAGGCGGGTCTAAGAGTGCGTAACGTAATTCTGATCAGTGGCGTTTACGATTTGGAGCCGATTAGCCTGACTTCGGTAAATGATCCATTGCAACTGACTAAGGTCGAGATTCACGATCTTTCCCCTTGCCTCAATCTGCCCGCGCCGGGGCCGCGCTACAGGGTAACGGTTGCTGAAAGAGATACACCAGAATTTGTTCGACAAAGCCGTGACTATGCGGACTTGCTACGAAAAGCAGGACATTCGGTCAGTTTCGACCTTCAACAGGGTAAACATCACTTCGACATCATCATGCCCTCGGGCTCGTTTTTGTCGTCGCGCAGCGAATAACCCCAAAAAGAAAACAGCGGCCCAATTGAGCCGCTGTCTTAAATCTCTCGAGGTAAGCCAGATCAGTCGAGCGTCCGGGTCACTTCTTCGCGTTCGAAGATCTCGATCACGTCGCCTGCGCGGATGTCGTCGTAGTTTTCGAACGCCATACCGCATTCCTGACCCGACTGAACTTCGGTCACTTCGTCCTTGAAACGCTTCAGCGTCTTCAGCGTGCCTTCGTGAATCACCACGTTGTCGCGCAGCAGACGAACACCTGCGGAACGACGCGCCACGCCTTCGGTGACCAGACAGCCGGCTACTTTGCCAACGCCGGTAACCTTGAAGACTTCGCGGATCTCGGCGTAACCGATGAACTTCTCGCGGATCTCGGCGCTCAGCAGGCCGGATGCGGCTGCTTTCACGTCATCCACGAGGTCATAGATCACCGAATAATACCGGATCTCGACGCCTTTCTGGTTCGCGGTGTTTCGCGCTGACGCATTGGCACGAACGTTGAAGCCAAAGATCGGAGCGCCCGAGGCTTCGGCCAGGCCGACATCCGTTTCGGTAATCGCGCCAACGCCCGAGTGCAGAACGCGCACGCGCACTTCCTCATTACCGATCTTCTCCATCGCCTGAACGATGGCTTCGGCAGAACCCTGCACGTCAGCTTTCATCAAGATCGGCAGCTCGGTGACGTTCTCGTCTTCCTTGGCCTTCTGCATCAGCTGCTCAAGGGTGGTCGCGGCACCAGCTGCGGCGCGCTTGTCCTTGGCTGCTTGCTCACGATAGGCAGCAATCTCACGGGCCTGCGCTTCGGTCTCGGTCACGTTCAGAACGTCGCCCGCTTCAGGCGTACCGTTCAGACCAAGAACCTCAACGGGAACCGACGGGCCGGCTTCTTTGACGCGGTCGCCTTTGTCGTTGATCAACGCGCGGACCTTACCATACTGCTCACCCACGACGAAGATATCACCCTGACGCAGAGTGCCGTTCTGAACCAGAACGGTGGCAACGGGACCACGGCCCACATCAAGCTGCGCCTCGATCACGGCACCTTGGGCGGCGCGGTCGGGGTTGGCTTTCAGTTCCAGAATCTCGGCCTGCAGCGCGATGGCTTCCAGCAGTTCATCGAGACCTTGACCGGTGATGGCGGACACTTCGACGTCCTGAACCTCACCTGACATCTTTTCGACGATGACTTCGTGCTGCAGCAGATCGGTCCGCACCTTGTCCGGGTTCGCATCCGGCTTATCGACCTTGTTGATCGCCACGATCATCGGCACTTCGGCCGCCTTGGCGTGGTTGATCGCCTCGATCGTCTGCGGCATCACCGCATCATCGGCAGCCACAACCAGAACCACGATATCTGTGACCTGAGCACCGCGCGACCGCATTGAAGTAAAGGCCGCGTGGCCCGGCGTATCAAGGAAGGTCAGCGTGGTGCCACCATCGGTTTTCACCTGATAGGCGCCGATATGCTGGGTAATGCCACCGGCTTCGCCCGCCACAACGCGCGCGTCACGAATCGCATCCAGCAATGATGTCTTACCATGGTCAACGTGGCCCATGATGGTGATGACCGGCGGACGCGGCTGCAGATCGTCATCGCTGTCTTCGACTTCTTTGATGACGTCTTCAACATCCGAATCAGAGACGCGGGTCACCTTGTGCCCAAACTCCTCGATGATCAGCTCAGCCGTATCAGCGTCGATGGTCTGGTTCTGCGTTACCATCATGCCCATCTGCATCAGCGATTTGACAACGTCAGCCACGCGCTCGGCCATACGGTTGGCCAGTTCCGAGACCATGATCGCCTCGGGCAACTGAACGTCGCGGATCACCTTTTCCCGCTCGACCGGGCCGCCCATGGCTTTCTGGCGCGCACGCTCCTGCTTGCGCTTCATCGCAGCCATTGAACGCTGACGATTACCTTCACCACCGGTGGCCTGACCCAGTGTCAGCTTGCCCGAACGGCGGTTGTCGTCACGGCCTTTGCCGCGGCCACGCTGCTCGCGCTCGCGGTCTTGCTTGCGGGGTGTAGCCGCTGGCGCCGGTTTGTTGGCCGGACCGCGTGCCGTACGCGGTTGTTCTTCGGGCGCGGGTGCCGCGGCAGCGCGCTTGGCGGCTTCTTCCGCCTCTTTGCGCTTACGTTCTTCTTCCTCGGCCTTGGCACGAGCACGCTCTTCAGCCTCACGCTGTTCGCGTTCCTTGGCTTCCTGTTCGGCCCGGCGGCGCGCACGTTCTTCTTCACGAGCCTTCTCTTGTGCCTCGCGCGCAGCGGCCTCTTCAGCCTCGCGCGCTTTGGCAGCTTGCAACGCCTTCATTCGGCGCGCCATTTCCGCATCGGAAATACCCGCCGGACGACGCGAAGGATCACCCGAAGGTGCCGCACCACCACTTGGTTTGGTCGCGCCCGGCTTGGGTACGACCACGCGTTTGCGTTTGGTCTCCACCACGACATTCTTGGTACGTCCGTGGCTGAAACTCTGTTTCACATTTCCGGGGCGTGCCCCGCCACGAAGACCCAATGTCTTTTTGCCGTCACTATCGCTCATTAAGCTTCTTACCCTTCCGAGCGGCCCTTGCCGCCGTCATCCTTTTCGCGCAAGCCACGCAGGCGCTGCGCTTCCTCTACAACACGTTTGGCGAGTCCGCCAGAGGCCATGGCCGCATGAATCACGGTTTGGCGCCCAAATGCCGCCCCAAGCTCATCCGCAGTCAGCCAGCCGATGTATTTTCCAAAGTGCGGCGTGCTGAGTTTCGACTTACCGCGCCCCGATCCGTCCGAGGCTTGAATCAACACCTGGGCCTCTTCCCGGTCCAGCCACGACTTGACCTTTTCATACCCGGCGACCGCATCTCCGGACTTGCGCGCCAAACTGATCAGCTCGATCACCCGGCGCGCCACCTGTTTTTCGACCTCATCTGTTAGATCCTTGGCCGCACTCACCTGCGCCTTGAACCCACGCGAGAACAGTTTCTTACTCACTGCTTTGTCCAGCGCGGCGCGATCCGCCGCCACATAGACCCCGCGCCCCGGCAATTTAGCCGCAACATCGGGAAAGACCTGACCGTCCGGCCCTGCCACAAAGCGGATCAAGCCATATTTAGGCTGAATCTCGCCAGTGGCGATGCACTTGCGTTCAGGGCCTTCCGACCGATCCTTTTGGACGCCACCGCGACCCATGTCAGCCACCCGAGGCCTGAGATCAGGCCTCGACCTCCTCATCGGTTGCTTCGCCGTCTTCTTCGGCCTGCTCCAATTCAGCCGGATCAACCCAGCCCAACATGATGCGCGCCGTCATGACCAAGTCCTGAGCCTCTTCCAGCGTCACGCCGAAAGGTTCCAGAACACCATCATCCTTGATGCGCTCACCATCAACTGTGGTCCAGCCACCGGCCAGTTCCCAGTCGGCACAGGTTGCGAAGTCTTCCAGCGTCTTCACATCGTCCTTGGCCAGCGCCTCTACCATCTGGGGTGTCAGGCCTTCGAATTCAATGAGGCTGTCCTCGGCGCCCAGCGCACGGGCCGCATCCAACGCCGCCTTGGCTTGTGCTTCTAGGAATTCGCGCGCACGGGTCTGCAGTTCTTGCGCGGTGCCTTCGTCAACACCGTCGATGACCAGCAGTTCCTCAATTTCGACATAGGCCACTTCTTCGAGGTTGGTAAATCCTTCCGAAACCAGAAGTTGCGCGAAGAACTCGTCCAAATCCAGCGTTTCCATGAACAGCTGTGTACGGGCTTCGAACTCTTTCTGACGGCGGGCCGATTCTTCGGCTTCGGTCATGATGTCGATGTCCAGGTTGGTCAGCTGGCTGGCCAGACGCACGTTCTGACCGCGGCGACCGATGGCCAGCGAAAGCTGCTCTTCGGGTACAACCACTTCGATCTTACCGGCTTCTTCGTCCAGAACCACCTTAGAAACCTCTGCAGGCTGCAGTGCGTTCACCAAGAAGGTCGGCTGATCTTCGTTCCACGGGATGATGTCGATCTTTTCACCCTGCAGCTCGTTCACAACGGCCTGCACGCGGCTGCCGCGCATACCAACGCAGGCACCCACGGGATCAATCGAGCCGTCATACGAGATCACAGCGATCTTGGCGCGCGAGCCGGGGTCACGGGCCACGGCCTTGACCTCAATGATGCCATCATAGATTTCCGGCACTTCCATCTTGAACAGCTCAGCCATGAATTCCGGCGCGGTGCGCGACAGGAAGATCTGGTGACCACGCACCTCGCGGCGGACTTCCTTGATATAGGCGCGCACACGGTCATTCGGGCGATAGCTTTCGCGGCCGATCTTGTCATTGCGGCGCAGAACGGCTTCGGCACCGCCCAGATCGACGATGACGTTGCCGAATTCCTCGCGCTTGACCGCACCGTTGATGATGGTGCCCGCGCGATCCTTGAATTCTTCGTACTGACGGTCGCGCTCTGCTTCGCGGACCTTCTGCAAGATCACCTGCTTGGCGGACTGTGCCGCGATACGGCCCATCTCAACCGGCGGAACCTCTTCAACGAAGACATCACCGACCTCAGGGTTTTCCATATATTGTTTGGCCTGCTCAACGGTGAACTCAGCCTGATAGTTCTCAAGTTCTTCATCTTCAACCACGGTACGGACGCGGGTAAAGGTCGCCTTACCGGTTTTGCGGTCGATCGACACGCGGATATCCATTTCCGCGCCGTAACGGCTCTTGGCGGCACGTGCGAGCGATTCCTCCATCGCTTCGACAACCAGACCGGGGTCGATCATCTTTTCGCGGGCCACGGCCTCGGCGGTCTGCAGCAGCTCCAGCTGGTTGGCTGAGGTGATTGCCATCAGTTCGTCTCCTCTTCGGACCCTTCGGTCTCTATCTCGTCGAAAGCGTTTTCGTTCAAGGCGCCGGCGTCTTTGCGCTGGCGCAGCATTTCCTTGATCAGTTCATCAGTCAGGACCAGCTTGGCGTCGCTCAGCCAGTCGAATTGCAGACCGATGGTGATCGTCTCGTCCCCTTCGGGGATGTTGATCAGAACCTCATCCCCTTCGATCCCGGCCAGTTCACCCTTAAAGCGTCGGCGGCCGTCGATCAGTTCAGCGGTCTCGATCTTGGCCTCGTATCCTTCGAAAGTCTGGAAATCCTTGAGACGGGTCAGAGGGCGGTCGATGCCGGGGCTGGACACTTCAAGCGTATAGGCATCAAGAATCGGGTCCTCGACGTCAAGCGTGGCACTCACTGCGTTCGAAATCTCGGCGCAGTCATCTACTTCGATGCCGCCATCGGGCTTGTCGGCCATAATCTGCATCGTGGTGGTCTTACCGCTCATCAGGCGGATGCGCACCAGCTCATACCCCAGATCCTCGATCACGGGTGTGATGATCTCGGCCAGTCGCCGGTCAATGGCTGCTTTGGCTATCAGGTCGTTTGTCATTCAGGTTCTCTACCCTGTCATCGGGCACAAAAAAACGGGCGCGCGGCCCGTCGAAATTTCCGGTGGAGCCCCAGACCAGAAGTCCAACGCGCCGCTGTTGTATTTGCATATACGCAGGCTTTTCCGAGTCTGCAACCCCCGGCGAAAATCGTGATCGGATTTAGGCCAGCCACCACCGCTCGGCGATGCGCCCATCGTCCAGCGACCCCTTGCCAATCTGACGCGGCATGCCGACATGCGCGGCCACCGCCAGCGCCATGTCGGTCTTACCTGGATGGTATCTGAGGCCGCGTTGATCCTTTAGCTCATCACCTTCGGGCAGGGCAGCAATATCCACATAGCCATCCCGCAAAGCCTCGGCCCGCACACGCGCATCAGGGATCACAATGATTTCCAACGCATCAGCCCAACCCGCGTGGCCATTTTTGTAGTGGCCCGCCACCTTGCGCCCAAGGAAATGGCGAGAATCCTCGGCCCGTTCTACACGATAGCACCCCGTGCCCGTTGCCGTGTTCAATGGGGTAACTCCCTGCCCGTCACGTGTCACGACAAACCGACTGTCGGCAAGCAAGAAGGGCAAACCAGGATTGGGCGCGGCCAGTTCAAACCTAACGCGATCAGGGGCTAGGGCCTCCGCGCGTCCGATGTCTGAAAATACCGCCGCTACATCGTCTGCATGCATGGCGGATCCATCATGGAATATCGCGTCGTCGCGTAGATCAAAGCTCCATACACGCGCGTGTTCTTCTGCCTGCCAAGCTTTTGCCAGTTCGCCGCGCAAGGTCCCATCTGATGCGACTTCGGTCAGGGTGTCGAACACGGCCCCGCGCGCTAATATTTCCAAACTCTCATCGCGCGGAACCGCAAGCCGCAGCTTGCCACCTGTCTTTGGTGTATCCGCCAGCGACCCGCCCGTCGCCGCCAGCAAGGCGGCGGCAGCACCCGAGGCAAACAATGCACGACGGTCAATCCTGGTCATGCCGTACCCTCCGCCACGCGGTCCATAATCCGGACCAGCTCAACGCTTATACCCGGTTCTGACAAGGCGTGCCCTGCCTGGCGCACCATTTTCAAGTCAACGCCAGGCCATCGCTGCGCCAGGTTCCAGGCCGCTTGCGGTGGACAGATCATATCATACCTTCCCTGCACGATATGGCCGGGAATATGTGCGATACGGTCCATCTGGTCCAGAATCTGGCCATCATACTCGAGAAACGCGCCGTTCCTGAAATAATGATTTTCCAGCCGTGCAAAGGTACGGGCGTATTCCCCGGGGCTTTCCCCAACCGATCCGTTGGTGTGGATTGAGGCCAGAGCGTTCTCCCAATGAGACCAAGCGCGCGCAAAGAGGATCTCGGTCGCACGATCGCCCGAAAAGAGGCGCTTGTGATAGGCATTGATCGCGTCAGACTGTTCGGCCTCGGGCAGCAGGGATGCAAACTTGGCCCACTGTTCCGGCCAAAACTTGCCCGCACCGCCACCATAAAACCAATCGAGCTCGGCCTGTGTCGCCAGAAACACGCCGCGCAACACCAAACGGTTGACCCGATCCGGGTGTGTCTGCGCGTAAATCAAAGCCAGTGTTGCACCCCAGCTGCCGCCAAAGACAATCCAGTCCTCGATACCAAACAGCGTTCGCAACCGTTCGATATCCGCGACCAAATGCCAGGTCGTATTGTCTTCGACCGAGGCCGTGGGCCTTGAACGGCCACAACCGCGCTGATCAAAGAGAATCACCCGGTAGACATCCGGGTCGAAATAGCGCCGCATCGCGGGGCTGCAACCGCCACCCGGCCCACCATGCAGCACCACGACCGGTATCCCATTGGGATTACCGCATTGTTCCACATAAATGCGGTGCCCATCGCCCATATCAACGACGCGCTGATCGAACGGATCGATCGGCGGGTAAAGATATTGAACTGCGCGCTTTTGGTCCGGGTACTTATCCATTACGGCCCTATATAGTCCTTAAGCGTAAAAGAGCACACGGAGACAGGAATGCAAGCGCATCCGAACACGGTCGACCCGTCCGAGATCGCAAAATTCGAGGCGATGGCCGCCGAATGGTGGGACCCACATGGGAAATTCAAACCTTTGCACATGCTGAATCCGTGCCGTCTGGACTATATCACCCAACAGATTGCTGGGGAGTTTGACCGGGATCTTAAGGACCCGCGTCCGTTCGAGGGCCTGCGCCTGCTGGATATCGGATGCGGCGGCGGCTTGCTGAGCGAACCGATGGCGCGCCTTGGGGCTGAAGTGGTCGGAGCCGATGCCGCCGAGGGCAACCTGCCCGTCGCCCGCATCCATGCCGAGCAATCGGGGTTGCAAATCGATTATCGCCACACCACCGCCGAGGATATGGCAGCCGCAGGCGAACAGTTCGACGTGGTGCTGAACATGGAAGTGGTCGAACATGTGGCCGATCCGCTGGGTTTCCTGACCGCCTCGCAGCAGTTGTTGAAACCGGGCGGGCTGCTGATCTGCTCGACCATCAACCGCAACCCGAAATCCTATGCCATGGCGATTTTCGGGGCCGAGGTCGTCATGCGCTGGCTGCCCCGTGGCACGCATGAGTGGAACAAGTTCATCACGCCGGATGAGCTGTTCGACCTGCTGCGTCAGGCCGGACTGGAGCCGGTGGACCGCAAGGGCTTTGTCTTCAACCCGATCCTGTGGAGCTGGTCGATCTCGGACCGGGATTTGAGCGTGAATTATGTGACGGCGAGTGTGAAGGCGGGATAGGATGGGTGTAAACACCATCCAAATGCTGACAAAAATTAACTCTTCAAAAGCTATTTAGATGGAACTTGAGCGCGGCATCGCTCTTTCGCAATTGGGGCGCGATTTACAGGCGAGAGCAGCTTTCAAACGTGCCCATCAATATTCACACGCAGCCCCACAGAGTTGGGTACAAGGCTCATTGATCGTATGAACACCTTTGAAGATATGGGCGCTGTAGATCTTTGAGAGTCGGTTGTCTCGAAAACCAAATAGTTGCGCTCTTCACTCCCCCTCCAACTGCAACCGCAAATCCCGCAGTACCGGCAACGTACTCCGCACCCGCTCCAGCCCCAGCTCTCCGACCACGCGGTTGATCAGCGGGGCAATCGAGGAAATCGCCTGATCGCGCGCGCGGCGGCCGGCTGGGCTGATCGCGACCATTTTGCGGCGGGCGTCGTCCCAGTCGGGGCGTATGTGAATGTATCCAGCCCATTCCAGCTTGGCCAAGGTGTTGGTCATCGCTCCGCGCGTGACGTGGAACGTGTTGGCCAGCTGCGCCGGGCTGCGTTCATCTCCGACAAAGACCAGATGGTTCAGCACCGAGAAATGTGAGATTTCCATGCCCTTGGGAAGCACCCGGCTCAGCCGGTTGCGCAATAGCTGGTCTGCGGTCAGTATTTCGCTGAACAGCGTGACCGCCAGGGCATTTTTCTCGTCCGTCATAAGCCCGGTTCTGGATCAGGGACCTTTGAAAGGCCGTACATGAGTCAATGAGGGCACACGCCGGCGCGCCTCGGACACAGAACTATCATGCAATTCGAAAAAGTGAATGCCCGGATCGGTGCCTGCGTCGATGACGACCTCTCCCCAAGGGGCCACGACCATGCTGTGGCCATGGGTATATCGGGTCTTGCCGCGCGTCTTTGGATGCGCGCCAGTCTGCGCCGGGGCAAGCACCCAGCAGCCGGTTTCAATCGCCCGCGCGCGCAGCAGGGATTCCCAATGTGCAGCACCTGTGACCGGCGAAAACGCTGCCGGGACGGTTAGAATCTGTGCTCCAGCCTGCGCCAGCGCTGCATAAAGATGCGGAAAGCGGATATCATAGCAGATCGTCATACCAACTTTCCCGAAATCTGTATCTGCGATCACGGCATTCTCGCCGGGGCGATAGTTCTTCGATTCGCGGAACGTCTCGGTCTCACTGACCTGCACGTCAAACATGTGGATCTTGTCGTATCGCGCCACGATCTGCCCCTGCGGGTCGATCATGAAGCTACGGTTGGCAAAGCGGCCATCTGCATCGTGGGTTTTGATCCCCAAAGAGCCGATCAGTAGCCAAACACCCAAATCAGCGGCCTGCTTGCGCAGGCCAGCCAGGGTGATGTCATCCTCTTCATGCTGCAGAACTTCGCGCTGCCGAGTAGTGCTGGTCGAGACGCAGTTCGTCACCTCGGGCGTCAGGAGAAAGCGCGCGCCCCGCTCTGCAGCCTCGGCCATCATGGCGCGCACCATGTCCAGATTCTGGACCGGGTCGTCCGACGAAGTGATTTGCAGCAGAGCGGTCTGCATCAGGCCGCGAGCAGGCGATCCAGCTTGCCCTGACGTTCAAGCTCGTAGAGGTCATCGCAACCGCCAACATGAGTTTGGCCGATGAAAATCTGCGGGACAGTGCGTTTCCCACCCGCCCGCTGGATCATCTCGGGTTTGCGTTTGGGATGCATCAGCACGTCGACTTCCGAGAACTTGACGCCTTTCTGCTTCAACAGCCGTTTGGCAGCGTGGCAAAAGCCGCACAGCGGCGAGGTGTAGATTTCTACCGGCTTCATATTCCGTCCCTTTGGGTTTCGCACATTCTTGGGCGAATTAGGCATCCTTGGCAACGCGCGCCAGTACCAACACGAAAATATGATTTGCTCCTGAAGCACGACAGACACTCGCGCAGGCCTCCAGTGTCGCACCCGAGGTCATAACGTCATCGACCAGAAGAATATCGCGGCCCTGTGTCATACGTTCCCGTTTCGGATGTACAGCTATGGCGTCGGCGAGTGCTGCCGCGCGTTCAACCGCTGTTTTGCCATCCAGGAAAGGCGTGCGTCTGGTTCGAACCAAGAGATCAGGGCATACGGCCAGACCCGTTTCCTGGCCCAGATGATGCGCAAGCAATGCAGATTGGTTATATCGCCTGCGGATCATTCGGGACCAATGCAGCGGGACTGGCGCGATCAACATGTTGGGGCGAAACACCTCGGATCCGGCTCGTGCCATCCAGCGGGCAGCCGGGCGCGCCAATTCCGTACGATCCCCATGTTTCAACGCCAGTATCAGCGATTTGGCACCCCCTTGATACATCAGAGCTGCCCGACCGTCCTGCCAAGCGCGTGGTTTTGTGAGGCAGTCGTCGCATTCGATTCTATGCCCATCCCGTGCGCCGGGGACCGGCACGCCGCAACTTTCGCAAACTGCGCCGCCGATAAATGGTGTGTCTCGCCAGCATGGACCGCAGAGGCCAAAGTCGGATTCAGTCAGCGCACCGCATGAAAGGCAACGCGGGGGATAGATCATCTCGACAACGGTTTGAATCCCCCGACGAATGCGATACTTGCGGCTTATGAAACTGCCGTCCGACACTGCACCCTCTCTGTTTGACCGCGCTGCCCTCGCGCTCCACCGCAGCCGCGCGCAGGATGAGGCGCTGTTTCTGCACCGCGCCGCTGTTGACGAGGTGCAGGATCGTCTATCGATGGTTAATAAAACCTTTAAGGCGCCTGTCGTCGTGACCCCGTTCCCACACATCTGGGAAGGATTATGGACCGAGGCCCGGTTCATCCCGGATGATGAGGTTCTGGACCTGACGCCAAGCGCGCATGACCTGGTTATACACGCGATGGCGCTGCATTGGGCAAACGACCCGGTTGGCCAATTAATCCAATGCCATCGTGCGTTGAAGCCCGATGGTTTGCTCTTGGTCGTTTGCTTGGGAGGTGACACCCTTCAGGAATTGCGTGCGGCGCTGGGTCAGGCGGAGATAGAGGTTACGGGCGGTCTAAGCCCGCGTATTGCACCGATGGCAGAATTACGTGATCTGGGCGCGTTGCTGCTACGGGCTGGTTTGGCTTTGCCCGTTGCAGACAAGGCAACGTTATCTGCCGAATATCGCGACCTTAACCATCTGATGCATGATTTGCGCGCTATGGGAGAAACCAATGCGCTGCAAGATCGTCTGAAGCAACCGACCCGGCGGGCTGTTTTCGAGAAAGCGCAGGAAATCTATGCCGCTCATTTCGCAACCTCCCAAGGCCGTTTGAGGGGAACTTACGAACTGGTCTGCCTGACAGGCTGGTCCCCTGATGACAGTCAGCCCAAACCTTTGCGTCCGGGATCGGCCCAAATGCGCCTTGCTGATGCGTTGGGCACGGATGAGGGCAAACTGCCCGATTGACGACCGGCCTTTTCCCGTTATCTCAGGCCAGACACATAAATTCAGGAAGCTTCACATGTTTGATGCCACTCGTCCTACCCACGCGCCCGCAGAGCATCCCAAGGTTAAAACGGGACGTGTCGGTGTCCTGCTGGCCAACTTGGGCACACCTGATGATTATAGCTATTGGCCCATGCGGCGTTATCTGAACGAATTTTTGTCAGACAAGCGCGTGATCGACTACCCGGCCTGGAAATGGCAGCCCATTCTGCAAAGCATCATCCTGACCAAACGCCCCTTCAGTTCGGGCGAAGCGTACAAGTCGATCTGGAATCACGACAAGGGTGAAAGCCCTTTGATGACGATCACCAAGGACCAGACCGCCAAGATACGCGACGCGATGCACGAACAGTACGGCGATCAGGTCATGGTCGAATTCTGCATGCGTTACGGTAATCCTTCGACCCCTTCAAAGGTGCGCCAGATGGTGGAAGAAGGCTGTGATCGCATACTTTTCTTCCCGCTCTACCCGCAATATGCCGGGGCTACGACCGCCACAGCGAACGATCAATTCTTCCGTGCTTTGATGAAAGAAACCTGGCAGCCGGCCAGCCGAACTGTGCCGGCCTATTTCGATGAACCCTCTTACATCGACGCACTGGCAAGTTCGGTCGAGCGTGCCTACGCAGTGATGGAGACCAAACCGGATGTCCTCGTGTGCTCGTATCACGGCATGCCGGAACGCTATCTGCAGCAAGGTGATCCCTACCATTGCCAGTGCGTCAAAACCTCAAGACTTCTGAAAGAGCGTTTGGGTTGGTCAGATGACCAGCTTGTCTCAACCTTCCAATCGCGATTTGGGCCGGAAGAGTGGCTGAAACCCTACACCGTCGATCATGTGGCCGATCTTGCGCGGGCAGGTAAGAAAAATATCGCCGTTATCGCGCCAGCGTTCTCTGCCGACTGCATCGAAACGCTGGAAGAGATCAACGAAGAGATCAAGGAAAGCTTCGAACACGCGGGCGGCGAATCGTTCACCTATATCCCGTGCCTCAACGATGATGATTCGCATATCGCCGCACTGAGCAAGGTGATCCAAGACAATTTGCGCGGCTGGTTGGAATGACGGCCCACTTAACCAAACACAAAAAAAGGCGGTGGTTTGCACCACCGCCTTTTTAAATTGATAAAGTCTCGTCGACTTAGCTTGCTGCAACAGCTGCGGCAACTACAACCAGCAGGATCAGCGGCAGGATGATGCCCTGCGACGAACCTTGGGTTTCTTCGACAACAACAGGTGCTTCAACAACCGGCTCTTCCAGGTTGCCAGCATATGCGGTCGAAGCAGCAGCAGTCAGAGCAGCAGCGAGAACGAGTTTCTTCATATTAACCTCCAGAATTTGCGCGATTCCCAATAGCGAAACCGCACATCTAAGACTTACCTCGTGAGTTTTTCTAATCAGCTATCCCCATGGATTGCAATTGCAACTTACGTAAATGGCAGGTTCGTGCGCGAAAATGTCGTCAAATTAGCAACACTTGCGTACCGACCTTGGCCATTGAGAACAACTCAGCGATATCTTCGTTGAACAAACCAATGCATCCGTTCGAAGACCGACGGCCGATTTTGCGTGTATCATGGGTGCCGTGAATGCGATAATATTTCCAACTCAGATATAAAGCGTGCGTTCCCAATGGGTTATCAGGTCCCGGCGGGATATAATCAGGCCATTCGGGGTTGCGTTTTTTCATCGATGGCGTCGGTGACCAACTTGGACCCTCGACTTTGCGGATGACACTGGTGCGCCCACGACGGGTCAATTCTTCGGTCAATGGCACTGACGAGGGGTACAGTTTGTATACGGATTGATCATCTGACCAATAATGCAGCGCTCGGGATACCGTATCGACCAGAATGGCGCCGTTTCTGGTATTGGAAAAGTAAGGCTGCCAATCCAGCGCCCTGAATCCGGATACATTGCGTCGTACCTGAGGCTCAGGTTCGGGCGCAGGGCGCAACGGATCACCCGGAATGTATTGGGCTAGCGCAGGCGAAGCCAAACTGGCAGTGGCAGCCGCCAGAAAGCCGCGACGCGTCGGAGACAAAAGAGTTTTCTTGACCATGTTGAGCGGTCCTTTGTTATGAGCAAATGCAATTTCTGTGATATTTTATGGCCAGAATGCTTCAGTCGCAAATCAAACCGGCAGAATCACGCAAGGTTGGGCCTTTGTGCGTTTGCTCTGGGCGCTCAGGCAGGCTATTTCCGTGGTTGACACTAAATTCAGGCCGATCATGACACGTATTCTTTCTCTTCTAGCGATTTGTTTAGTCGCACTTGCCGCATGTACCGATTCGGGTACGACAACTCTTGGTGCTGATGGCAGGCCATTGCCGAGCGTCTATAAAATCCGCGGCAACCCAGAAAAGTTGCAGTTCCGGATGCTGGATTCAGTAAACGCACTACGGCAAGCCTCAGGTCTGCAGCAAGTTCAGTTGAACGCACAGCTGAACGCTGCCGCAGAGACTCACTCTAAGGACATGGCCCGCCAAAATCGGCCCTGGCATTTTGGTTCGGATGGGTCTTCCCCCCTGGATCGGGCTTCGCGGGTCGGATATTATGGCACCTTCCTGGGCGAAGCGATCTCGGAGACCTATGAGACCGAGACGGAAACGCTGGCTGCTTGGATGCAGGAACCCGGACCGCGTGCGGTAATAATGGACCCCAAAGCCACACAGATGGGCTTTGCCTGGCACCAGGAAAAAGGCGGTAAAATCTGGTGGACATTGGAGATGGGCACCGGCGGCTGAGTAATCCGGTCACAGGATCGAACGAACCTTTGACTGTCTATCACCCATGCGAAACGAGCACCCTCGCAGACACTTGCGAGGGTGCTGTCATTTCAGAGAGGCCAATTTGGTAAAAAGTGAGCTCAAACGGCCTACTGCAGCGAACTAAAATGTGTGGTGGCGTTGGATAGCAACTTGCATTGGGTTTTAACGCTGCTTACGCGGCATCTGCTAAAGCGTGACATTGTTCACGGTGATATCCATCGTGTTCCTCTAAGCAATCCCAATGCGAATTAAGATACCCAGACAAAACAGAAAATGGATATCGCTGATTTTGTTCGGCGGAATCGCGACATTCCTGATGCTCGGCGGCGAGTTTACAGGTTCGCACGACGCATGTCGCCTAAAGTGCTTTACATTAACAATGCAGGAATGGGTGGATGAAGGACACAAAATCTATGTGATCGCCGGCCTCTACCTAGCCGCCATATTCAGTTTTCTTTGGGATCATCTTTAGTTGGACTGATCAGCCGTGTATTGCCCGCAAAAGGCGGCGCCAAAGATGATTACCTTGCCGTCGTTCAACGGATTCTTCGTTTCTTAGCACCTTACGCCGCTTGCATCGACTGAGCTTCGGTCAGAATAGCATACAGCTTTACCGGATCAGGATTTGCCCGCAACTTCGCGCAGACTGATTGCTCACGCAATGTGCGCGAGACCAGCGCCAGCGCCTTCAGATGCTCAACCCCGGCTTCTTCGGGGGCAAACAGCGAAAACGCCAGATCAACGGGCTGACGGTCGACCGAGCCAAAGTCGATGGGTTTCTCGAGCATGACAAACACACCCGAGACCGATTCCAGTTCCGACAACCGAGCGTGTGGAAGCGCAACACCATGGCCAACGCCAGTCGGGCCAAGGCTCTCCCGCTCAAGCAAGCTTTCAACGATGGCCTGCGCATCCAGCCCAAGCGTCGCAGCGCCTACGTCGCCAATTTCCTGAAACAATCGCTTCTTACTGGACGCAGCGGACAATACACGCACCGCTTCGGGCTTTAGAATACTCGAAAGCTCCATCAATCTGCTCCTAAGCCGTGCCCCCTCTGCGAGGGGGCGTTCCGACTATTCTTGCCTGTTACGGATCAATCCAGCCAATATTGCCGTCCTCACGACGATATACGACATTCAATCCGTCCTTGTTCTCATTCCGGAACACCAGCACCGGGGCACCGGCAAGTTCCATTTGCATAACAGCTTCCCCAACACTGAGCGATGGGATCTTGGTCTCCATCTCAGCCACAATCATTGGCTGCAGCGATTCGGGTTCATCCGCCGTGTTCGATTCGTCAGAGGCGAGGATATAAGCGGACGCGCCAAAGAGTTCAACCGGCTCGGATCGATCCTTATGGTGGTCTTTGAGGCGCCGTTTGTAACGCCGTAGTTGTGTCTCCATCTTGTCACAGCAGCCTTCAAACGCCGCATAAATCTCGGTCGCATGAGCCTTGGCCTGAGCGGTCAGGCCAGTCGACAGATGCACAGTGGTTTCGCATACATATTCATGCGCCGAACGGGAAAAGACGACGTTGGCGTCAGTCGGTCGCTGGGCGTACTTGCCCACGACCTCGCCCAGTTCGGTCTGCACGTGGGTCTGCAGCGCCGCACCGATGTCGATCTGTTTTCCGCTGATTTGGTAACGCATGTGATCTCCTTCACAATTCACACCCATTCTGACGCCGCGTAACGCGACTGACTTGTTTTTATCGGGTGGGGGGTATCGGCATTTTCTGCGGTTGCCGCTGATCCTGCCCTTCCAAGAAGGGACATCGAGATCCTGACTGGAACCGAAGCAATGCCATGTCCCAATTGATGCAAGGGACGACGGGAGAGTCAATCAAAACAGATGTGTTTATGCGAGATTTCCGCCATGCGCCCGGCGCATTTCCGCGTAATCTTATGAAATACGGAAGTTTTCGCCCAGATAGACCCGACGCACATTTTCGTTCTCCACCACCTCGTCTGGGGTGCCGGACATCAGAACTTGACCGTCATGCAGAATGTAGGCGCGATCCACAATTTCCAGCGTTTCCCGGACGTTGTGATCCGTGATCAAAACCCCGATACCCCGTTTCTTCAGATCAGCCACCAAATGCCGTATATCACCGACACTGATCGGATCGACCCCTGCAAAGGGCTCGTCCAACAGCAAATAATTCGGATCGGCAGCCAAACAGCGCGCGATCTCAACCCGGCGCCGCTCTCCACCCGAGAGAGCAAGCGCTGGCGCGCGGCGCAGGTGTTCGATCGAGAAATCCGATAGCAGCTCTTCAAGCCGCTCTTTCCGGCGATGAGCGTGTTTGACCGTGATATCCAGAACCGAGGCGATGTTGTCCTCGACACTCATACCGCGGAAAATTGACATTTCCTGTGGCAGATAACCGATACCCAACCGCGCACGGCGATACATTGGCAGAGTCGTGACATTCTGCCCGTCAATGGTCACAGTACCTGCCTCGGGAAAAACCAGACCTGCGACGGAATAGAACGTGGTGGTCTTGCCCGATCCATTCGGCCCCAGCAGCGCCACGACCTCAGATCGGTTCAGCTCCATAGACACGTCACGGATGACGGTCTTCTTGCGATAAGACTTCCGCAGCTTCTCGATTTTCAGACCGGAAGAGCCTTCAGCGATGGACAATTCGGGACGGTTCATCAGTTGCCACCTTGCTGCAGGATCGTCTTGACGCGCCCCGACATCGTTGCGGTTCCGGACGTCAGATTTGCGATCATCTGATCACCGCTGATAATGCTGGGCCCCTGAGTCAGCAGCACATTGCCCTTCATTTCGATCACACCGGAATCGATGGTGTATTCCGCCCAATCACCTTCGGCAGCGTCAGGTGGACTGACCAGAACGACATTTTCGGTCGCTTCCATCCGATCAATGGCCGAACGTTCTTCGTTATAGATGACAAGAACGCGATCTGCGGTCAGGCGCATTTCACCCTGTATGACGATCACGTTGCCGATAAACTCGGCAGAGCCGTCTTCCTGATTTACGTTCAGAGTCTCGGACGTGACTTCAACCGGCAGGGTCGGGTCAGCGTTGACCGATCCAAATGCCACCTGAGCCTCCTGCGCAAATGCAGGCGTGGCCCCAACTGCGATGGCACAACACAAAACGGCGACACGTAAATCGAACACAAGTTATCTTTCTGCTTTTTGCGGCTCGTATATCAGCTTCACGCCGCCTGTAAAAAGAATATGGACCGGACCGTCCTTTTTTACAGTCCCAAAAATCATTCGTCCTGCAGTAAAGTCGCCAATCGGACCCGTTCCGTCAATCTGACCTGGGCTGTCGCCGCGGATTTCATCCAAAGATGTATTCAAAAGGTCAGTCGTTACCTGAATACCATCCGCCGTCGTGATGACTACATCGCCCACAAATGTCGCGGTGCCCTTATCTGGCCGGATCATGCCCGTATTCGATTCAAGTGTAATCACGCCACCGCTGCTCAACTCAAATCGCCCCTGAACCTCAGAAGCCGTTGGGGTTTCTAGTTCACCACTTTGGCTGGCACGACGAGCTTCGACCCGAATCCCTTCGCCCTTGCGGGTTACGCCTTTGTAGTCGGGGCGGGTAACGACCTGATCTGTCAGTCGCTCTCCAATATCCTGATCACTGAAGGGCGCCGACACATTGGTTTCGATGCTGCGGGACAGCAAAAACACAGAGGACAATATAAGAATCGCCGCCAGTGGTAGCAGAACTTTCAGAAACTGCACCCAACGGGAATGGCGATCCACCTCGGCCACTTCCTTAACCCAGCCCTACACGCAGACAGTCGTGGATATGCAACAGCCCCGATGTCGGACCATTGGTCTCGGGATCCACCACAAAAAGAGAAGTGATCTTGCGATCATTCATGATCGAAACCGCCTCTTCTGCCATTGCGTTTGGCGCGATAGTCAGAGGATTTTCGGTCATTACCTCTGTGGTGTTTTTGTTCAGTAGCCCGTCCATGTTCCGACGCAGGTCACCATCCGTGATAATGCCCAGCAGACAGCCGGCCTCATCAGTAACGCCAACGACCCCAAAGCTCTTCTGGCTCATAACCAGCAGGGCCTCGCTCATCGGAGTACCGGCAGTTACCAGAGGCATATCTTTGTGCATCAAATCACGCACGGTGGATAATTGCGCCCCCAGTTTGCCTCCTGGGTGGTAGGCACGAAAATCCTCGGGCCTGAAATCTCGGTATTTCATCAACGCGATCGCCAAAGCGTCACCCATCGCCAACGTCAGAGTGGTCGAGATCGAGGGAACCATACCAAAGCCGCAGGCCTCTCCCATCGATGGAATAAGCAGGTGCACGTCAGCCTGCTTCATCAGCGTGCTTTCGGGCTTGCTGGACAGACCAATCAGCGGAATTCCAAAGCGCCGCGTAAAGGCCAGCAGATTTACAAGTTCCGGCGCTTCACCTGAGTTCGAGATAGCCAGAACCACATCCCCTTTCGAGACCATGCCCAAATCACCATGGCTAGCCTCGGCCGGGTGGACGAAATAGGCTGGCGTACCGGTACTAGCCAAGGTCGCCGCGATCTTGTGGCCGATATGCCCGGATTTGCCGATACCGCTGATGATAATGCGGCCTGTCGCCTGCAGGATCAGCTGCACTGCCTCGGCGAAATGCTCGTCCAAACCTTCGGCAAGGATGTCTAAGGCACGGGCCTCATCGGTGATGACCTGGCGTGCAGTTTTCAAAAGGGACTCAGTATCGGTCATGAGTGCGCAAAAATATCGGTTTCGGGCCAGCCTGCGAGGTCAAGCTTCGCACGCGTCGGGAGGAAATCAAAACAGGCCTGTGCCACCTCGGTGCGGTCTTCACGGGCAAGCCGACCGTCCAGCGCGTCGCGCAGACGGTGCAGATACAATACATCCGATGCAGCATAGTCCAACTGAGCATCCGTCAGGGTTTCCGCACCCCAATCGCTCATTTGCTGCTGTTTCGAGATGTCGACACCCAGCAATTCCTGACACAGGTTCTTCAGGCCATGGCGGTCGGTGTACGTACGCACCAACCGGCTGGCGATCTTGGTGCAATAGACCGGCGCTGCAAGCGCACCGAACGCGTGATACATGGCTGCAATATCGAAGCGGCCAAAATGGAACAGCTTCAACACATTGGGGTCTTCAAGCGTCGCACAGAGGTTCGGGGCTGATGATTGACCCTTTTCGACCTGAACGATGTGACAATTTCCATCCCCACCCGACATCTGGATGACACACAGCCGGTCCCGGTGCGGGTTCAGCCCCATGGTTTCGCAATCGATGGCCACGACCGGGCCCATATCCAACCCTTCGGGCAGATCGTTTTTATAGAGGTAATTCGCCACGCCGACTTCCTTTGTGCGGTCTCGACCCCGAGATAGGAGGTTTCGCAGCCAAACTCAACGTCCTCGGTGCGCGCGTAGTTATAGCATCGCGACTAACTTGACAATAACCCCATGGGGGGGATAAGGATACATCATGACATCCCATACCCATAATTCTCACCCGCAGATCACCGCGCGCCTGAAACGCGCGCACGGGCATTTGGCCAAGGTGATCACCATGCTCGAAGATGAAGCCCCCTGCGCTGACATCGCTCAGCAGCTTTTTGCGGTGGAGAAAGCTATCACCAACGCCAAGCGCGTGCTGATCCATGATCATGTTGATCACTGCCTGTCTGGTGAAGCGGATCAGACTGCCATCAAAGACTTCAAAACAATAACCAAGTACCTCTGACCAATGCTCAGCGTCCTGACAAATCGCACCTATCGGCATCTGCTGGCTGCCCAGATTGTGGCCCTGACAGGCACCGGTCTGGCGACAGTGGCGCTGGGGCTTTTAGCATTTGATCTGGCCGGAGATTCAGCAGGGTTGGTTCTAGGCACCGCGCTAACCATAAAGATGGTAGCCTATGTCACTGTGGCTCCTCTTGCCGCAGCCTTTGCCGAACGTTTGGACCGGCGTAGAATGCTTGTGGCATTGGACATTGTGCGTGCAATCGTCGCTCTGTGTTTGCCATTCGTCACTGAAATTTGGCAGGTCTATGTGCTGATCTTTGTCCTGCAATCGGCTTCTGCCGGGTTCACTCCGGCCTTTCAGGCGACGATTCCCGACGTTCTGACAGACGAACAGGACTATACCAAAGCCCTGTCTCTGTCGCGTCTGGCGTACGATCTGGAGAGTCTTCTAAGCCCGATACTGGCCGCCGCACTCTTATTGATCGTCAGTTTCGACAGTCTGTTCCTGGGCACCAGCATAGGCTTTCTCGCTTCCGCCCTGCTTGTGGTATCTGCAACACTGCCTTCCCCTAAACCGAAAGTACCACGCGGCATCTATGACCGGACCACCCGTGGCATCAGAATATACCTCAAGACCCCACGCCTACGTGGCCTGTTGGCTCTGAGCTGGAGCGCAGCGGCCCTTAGTTCGATGGTGATCGTTAATACCGTCGTGATCGTGCGTGGTGATCTCGACCTGTCTGAAAGCGCTGTTGCCATTGCACTGGCCGGTTTTGGTGGTGGTTCGATGTTGGCTGCGTTCGCGCTGCCACGCCTGCTGGATCGGATTCCTGATCGTCGTGTCATGCTGAGTGCTGCCACAATGGCAACCGGAACAATGGCGGTGGCCGCTATTCTGGCCGCAACCATACCGATGACGCTAAGCGTGCTGACTGCGATCTGGATACTGGTTGGCTTTGGATATTCCAGCACACTGACACCATCGGGCCGCCTGCTGACCCGATCTGCACATCCCGAAGATCGCCCGGCAGTCTTCGCCGCTCAATTCACACTGTCTCATGCCTGCTGGTTGGTGCTGTATCCGTTAGCCGGGTCGCTGATGACCTGGTTTGGTTCGACGGTCGCCATGGCCGGGATGGCCACCGCTGCCGTTTTGGGCCTTATCTTCGTGATAAGGGTTTGGCCTCGCACCGACGCAAAATCTGTGGTCCACAACCATCCGGAACTGCCGCCGGATCACCCGCATCTCGCTGGACCCAAACCGCATGCCCATCCGATCATCATTGACGAGTTGCACCCTCGCATTCCTCATGAACCTTGAGCTTTGCCCGGCATCTACCTTAAACCCGGACACACCTGCCTCATCCCGGAGACCGCATGGACCAGCTTGACCGACGCATCATCGCCGCTCTCCAACACAACGCGCGCGACTCGACTACGCGCATCGCGGCAATGCTGGGTGTTGCCCGGACAACTGTGCATGAACGCATTAATCGCATGGAAGAGCGGGGTGTTATTGCTGGTTACTCCGTCGTACTGCGAGAAAACGAAGACACTCCGAAGGTACAGATCGTTGTGCTGCTAGAAGTGCAGCAAAAGGAAACCACGCGCATCATCAAACGGCTTGAAGCCTATCCCGAGGTGAAGCTGTGCTTGTCGATCAATGGTGAGTTTGACCTGTTGCTGTCAGCCGAAGCCCCACGAATCGAGGACCTTGATATTCTGGTTGACGAGCTCGCGCGCATCCCCGGTGTTTTGCGCACTAACACCAGCGTTGTTTTCGGCCGCAAGATTGATCGAAACTGAGATGCGCTAACCCTCTGTAAACAGATAATTGGCTAGCTTGAGAGGGACTGACCAGAATCCCGGACCGGCAGAATGCCAATTCATAAACTTCTCATTGCTGCGCTTTTGGCGCATGTCTTTCTAGCCCACACCGGACATGCAACATCGACAGCCGCGCTGTGCGATCACGCCGCGCGCCGCGCAGCTCAGGCCGAGGGCGTTCCTCTTGACGTCCTCAGGGCAATTGCTCGGGTCGAAACAGGCCGTACGCTGGACGGTAGATTGGAACCTTGGCCCTGGACCGTCAATCGCGAGGGGCAAGGCTATTGGTTCGCCTCTGAGGTCGAAGCAAAATCTTACGTGTTCGACATCTTCAAATCCGGCACTCGCAATTTTGATGTGGGATGCTTCCAGATTAATTACCGCTGGCACGGCAAGGCCTTTCGCTCGATCGATGCAATGTTCGATCCGGACGAAAACGCCGCTTACGCAGCTCGATTTCTGTCCCAGCTCTATGCGGAGCTTGGATCATGGCCTGCCGCTGCCGGGGCCTACCATTCGCGGACCCACCAGCACGC
Source organism: Ruegeria sp. AN6 (assembly GCF_056540425.1). Lineage (NCBI taxonomy): Bacteria > Pseudomonadati > Pseudomonadota > Alphaproteobacteria > Rhodobacterales > Roseobacteraceae > Ruegeria > Ruegeria sp. AN6. The sequence goes on along the minus strand of NZ_JBQFWR010000013.1, from coordinate 47,442 downwards.
AGCGGCGTATTCAGACCGCTTTCAGACTGTATTGACGCAATTGAACGGATCGCCCCTAGTCAGTCGACGCGATCCATTCACAGCTGCGGCAGCTCCGCTCATACCCTTGAGCGCACATCCGGCCGAACAGAAAGCGCTGGGGTCTCTGGTGCCCGATACCACCACTGGCACCGCCTTCATTACGTTTAACTAGGAGCAGGCCGTGCCCCGTATCGATCCCCGCACCTTGTTCTCTCCGACCATTCTGCTGGCATTAGCGTTGATGGCGGTCATCGTCATGATGATCCTGCCAATGCCCGCCTGGGTGCTGGATGTGGGTTTGGCCGCCTCATTTGCACTGGCGATCCTGATCTTCACCCTGACACTGTTCATTGAGCGGCCTTTGGATTTTTCATCCTTCCCGACGATCCTGCTGGCCTCACTGATGCTGCGTTTGTCGCTGAATGTGTCCTCGACCAAGCTGATCATCGGGCAGGGGCATACTGGCACCAATGCGGCTGGCGACGTGATCGAGGGCTTTGCCCAGTTCGTCATGAGCGGTAGCATATTTTTGGGGCTGGTGGTGTTTGGCGTGCTTCTGATCGTGAACTTCATGGTCATTACCAAAGGAGCGGCGCGCATGGCCGAAGTCGGCGCTCGGTTCGCACTGGACGGAATGCCCGGCAAACAGCTTGCCATCGACAGCGACATGTCTGCCGGAGCCATCGACCACCAGCAAGCCAAAGAACGGCGTGAACGCGAACAACAGGAAACCACCTTTTTTGGCTCGCTCGACGGGGCGTCAAAATTCGTCAAAGGTGACGCCATCGCCGGGCTGCTGATTACGCTGCTCAACCTTGTGATGGGGCTGGTCATGGGCGTTATCGTGCATGGGATGCCAGTCACATCGGCCTTTGAAACCTATGCCATCCTGACTGTCGGCGATGGTTTGGTCTCGCAGATCCCAGCGGTGATCATATCGATCGCCTCCGCTTTGTTGCTGGCGCGCGGCGGTACGCAAGGCGCAACTGACAGCGCGATATTTTCGCAGCTTGGACGCCACCCGGCAGCGTTGGGGACTGTTGCAGTTCTGATGGCTCTGTTTGCGTTGGTTCTCGGCTTGCCGTTTCTGCCCTTTATTCTGGGGGCCGGGGTTCTGGGCTATACCGCATACTCCGGTATCCGGAAACGAAGCGAAGAAGCCAAGACCGAACCGCAAGTGGTCGATGCTGAAACTCCGGTCTCGCAAGCCATCGGAGACATCCTGGACCTTGATGATGTACATCTTGAATTCGCACCTGACCTGGTCAGCATGGTATTGAATCCTGGTACCGGCCTAGATGCACGGATCGCCAATATGCGGACCTATGTCGCTTAAAGCTTTGGCCTGATCCTGCCCGAGATACGTCTGACCGACCGTGCGGACCTGCCGACGGGCACCTACGTGATCAAAGTGCAGGGGGTTGAACAGGCACGTGGTGTTCTAAACTCTGAACTTGTGCTTGCTCTGGTGCAAGAAGGGCACGATTTTCCACCCGACGGCACGGACGTGACTGAACCCGTTTATGGCGCTCCTGCACGCTGGATATTACCCAAAGATCAGGAGGCCGCAGCACTCAATGGGGCTACAATCGTCACCCCCCCCCGGAAATCCTTGCGACCCATCTGCTTGAGATCATCAAACAGAATTTCTCACGCTTGCTGACTCTGAAATCCCTACGCTGCCTGTTGTCCGAGATGACGCGGCTCAGCGATCCGACTCGGGCAGAGGCCAACTGCAAGCTGCTGGACGAATTGATCCCCGACAAAGTACCGATCGACACGCTGCATGCAGTCCTGCGGCTGTTGCTTGATGAGCGGGTCTCGATCCGCAACATGGCACTGATTCTTGAAAGCGTAGCCGAAGCGCGCCTGACCACAACTCAGCCCGCAGGGATTTGCGAAACCGCGGCACGGCTGCAAACTGTGCAGTTCCAGCTGGAAAGTCTTTATTCCGTGACCGTCCGCAACGCCAACCTTTCGCTGGTAAACTTCCTCAGATGAAAATTCTCACATTCCTGTTGATAGTCTTGCCTTGTATCGCAAACGCCGGTGCTATCCGTCTGAAAGATCTGGTCGATTTCGACGGCGTGCGCGGCAACGACCTGGTGGGCTATGGCCTTGTTGTCGGTCTGAACGGTACCGGAGATGGCTTGCGTAATTCTCCGTTTACCGAAGAAATCATGTCCAACATTCTCGAACGGTTGGGTGTGAACGTGAATGGCGAGGATTTTCGCCCGAAGAACGTCGCCGCCGTATTGGTTACAGCGACACTTCCGCCCTTCGCGCGTGTCGGTGGTCAGATCGATGTAACCGTCTCTGCGATTGGAGATTCCAAAGGACTTCTTGGAGGTACGCTGATCACGACACCACTGAATGCGGCAGACGGTCAGATCTATGCCGTGGCCCAGGGAACAGTATTGGCTGGTGGTGCTGCGGTTGAGGGTGACGCGGCTTCGGTCGTAAGCGGCGTACCGACATCGGGAGTCATACCCTCCGGAGCGCGTGTTGAGCGCGAGATCGACTTTACCCTTTCCGACCTAACGCAACTCAGGCTGGCTTTGAGGGAGCCGGATTTCACGACCGCCAGCCGTATCGAAGCCGCGATAAACACCGAATTTAACCGGTCTGTTGCACTCATGCGCGACTCCGGCGCTGTGGAGCTAAGCATCGATGCAACGCGCGCAGTTTCTACCGCCCACGCAATCGGTCGGATCGAGAACATTTTAGTCCAACCCGAAAGCAAGACCCGTGTTGTCGTCGATCAGAGATCGGGTACAATCGTATTGGGTCGAGATGTCAGGATTTCGCGCGTAGCGGTGTCGCAGGGCAACTTGACCCTCACCGTCGAGGAAGCCCCTATTGCCGTTCAACCCAATCCTTTTGCGCGTGGAGAAACAGTCGTCGTTCCGCGTACTTTTGCCGGGATCGAGGAAGAAGAAGGAACAGGACTGGCGGAAATTCCCGAAGCAACCACTCTTTCCGAAGTGGTTGCCGGGTTGAATGCCTTGGGCGTATCGCCGCGCGACATGATCGATATTTTGAAAACCATCAAAGCTGCCGGTGCGCTTCATGCCGAGTTCATCGTCAGATGAGTAGTATCGCAAATGCTATCAACAAAGAACCTCTCTGATTTCGACTTACTTGGATTTCCAACTATCCAGCCAGCGGCGTAAACCTTTGCGTTTTTCATCAATCGCATCACCGGCGGCGTAAAGACCATCTTCCATGTTTTCCAAAACCGGATCGATCTTCTTTTGCCGAAAACGGCGCCACCGGACCCAGATAGCCCATACCAATGCCGCGAATATCGTCAGGAAGATGATATTGAACCAGGGTATGATGCGCACATCAGGTCCATCGACATGGCGAATGAAGATCGCGTTAGGAAAGATCGACATGAACTCATTGCGCCAGCCGTAATGCGTTACGACCACCCAATCGGGGTTTTCCTTGGTCGATTTCGCGTCGTTGGCCTCGGTATAGAGGTTCGCCGTGTCGAACTTGAAATAGGGCGGCCAGCCCCAGCCGGTGTCTTCGTTGCGATAGACAATGGGCTTTCCGTTGGCGCGCACCGCCTGAATGAACTGCACATCGCGGTTTGACAGGCTGGTGGATTGATCCTCGGGTTCAGACCAGAAAATCCGGGTCCAATCCGTCAGGTCCTGACGTTCCTCATAGGTGTTGACGATCCGCACAACGTCGTGCTGCGGCAGGGAATACTGCAGGATCACGGCAATCGTGCCCCAGAAGATGATAATGAACGCCCATTTTACATAGGCCATGCCTTAACCCTCATATGTAATTCACGATGTAGATCAGCGCGCCAATCGCCACCCAAGGCACAATATAGACACCCAAAATCAATTTGCGCCGGAACGAATTGTCGTAGACGTGCAAACCACGCGCGACAAATGCTTCTTTGTTGCCGGTTTTGCCTTTCGCGTCCCACCAGGTTTCCAGCTTCTGCCGCCTGACGCTGCGCGAATAAAAGGAAAGCGCGAAATAGGCGATCGTCTGGACAACCAGCAGGATCAAGAACAGGCGCATTGCTCCGAACATCTCAATCCCTCCCGACTGCGCCCCAGGGGCCAACCCGTGCGATCACCGTTTCGCTGACCCGGTCGTTACCGCTCATGTCCGGCTCATGGCCAAACAAGGCCGCACGGGCACCAGCCTTGTCCACCTGATACTCGCGCGCAAGGAAATCGGCAACATAGGCTTTCTTGGCCTCTGGCCAGTTGGAGTAGGTCTTATAGAACAGCTCCTTGTGGCAGATGAACAGCTGGCGCGGGTCCAGCGGTGCAAGCTCTGCCAGCAGCATGTTCACCAGATCGCGGTTCGGCGTATCGGCTGCGCGCAAGGTATAGAAATAGGCCGGATGGTCCGAAGTGATGCGCGGCCAACGCCCGCCATCCGTCGCCCAGCGTAGCAGTTGCGCCAGCCCATGATAGGCCTCGGGCAGGCGATCCGCGTGGTTCCGGGCGAGGCGGCGCATGTCTCTGCGGTCCAGTCCGGTCAGATCGACATCAGCGTCAGCCGCCGCAGCAATGGTCAAGAAATCCATTTTCTGCTGCAGTATCGCAGCAGCATCCACGCCGCGCGCTTTGACAATCGGTTCAACCAGATCGTTGTAGTCCAGAAACTTTGCAATCTGGTTTCGCTGCGATTTGCCAAAGACGTATTTGATCGGCATATCGTCAGGCTTTTCGCCCATGCAAATCGCCGCCGGGTGGTCCATATCCGGGAACAGGTAGAGCCCGCCGAAATGTGCCGTCCAGAAATTACGCTGCTCGAATTCGGTGTGGCGCAGGTGAACGGGGTTACGGGTGACGTCGCCGGTTTCTTTGGCCGTTTCGATCATCTTGGCGATCAGCACGTCGTCGAACCAGGCGTCCTCTTCGGTTTTAAAGCGTTCGACCATGCCCGCTAGCTGCTGGGCCTTGCGCAGGGTGCCGCCTGCGGTATCAGCCTCAATCTCGATCTTGCTTAAATTCAACAGGTCGCGCGGGGTAGTGAGTTTGATGACCGAATTCACCAACTCTCCGGCCACCGCATCGGTGGCAGTCAGGGCAAACAACTGCGCCTCGTTCATCTCGATGAAGTCGCGCAGAATATCGCGCGAGGTCGAGAATTTGACGTTCAACAGAGGTGCGCGTTTCTGCTCGGTCGTCAGCAGGATGAACTGCCGGTTGACCCCGTTGGGATTGAGGTAAAGCTCATCCTCCAGCTCAATCCCCACCTCCGGCGAATGGCCCGAGATATCGACATGGAAATCCGTCAACGCCGTGGTCTTGCCCGCCAGATGCTGCAGCGCGCGATTATACCGCTCGACCAGAGCCGGGCTGGAGATGTGGACGAGGTTGCCGAACATCAGGCCTTTTTCGATGAGGCGGATCATGCTGGATCACCGTTTCGGAACTGAAGCCTTATACCCAGACCAAGTGCAAACATGTAGGGCAATGCGAGTAGGACCAGGAAAGCGTAATGCCAAACTTCAGAGCCCAAAACTTGTTTCGGGACAAAATAGCTCCAAAACCATCCGAGTCCGAGAAACAAGGGGATAAGACCGACAAATGGTCCTACACAAACACTGAGCGAGAACCAAACAAGGAACCTAAGCGCGAACAGCTTGCCTTCTGGCACGGGTAAATTTCTGCGAACGGCGAAGCTCGCCGTCCAGCAAGCTAGGGACACTCCTATCAACAGGATAGCGATGAGCTGCGCAGCTTCCATCACCCCTTCCCCTCCAGATACCGCCGCTTGGCCTCTTCCATCCGGCCCATCTCTCGTACCGCGTTTTCGATGGCGACCTCGTCGCTCTTGTCGGCATAGCGGAATTCGCTGTCGGCGTAGCGGTTGATTTCTTGCATCACCATCTCGACCGTGATCGGCTGGCGCAGGTCTTCGATCATTGCCTTCTTGGTGTCATAGTCACGGAACAGGAACAGGTCGGGGTTCTCCATCCATTCGTCAGGAAGTTCGAAATCCATCGCACGGACCTTGACCGCGTCGGTGATGTTCTTGATCGCGCGGCCGGTAAAGCGCTCATCCGCCTGTTGGATCGCCTTGAGGTAGGTGCCCAGCTTGGCGATCGTGTCCATCTGGCCGATCTCGCCAGACACCCGGTCATAGACCTGTAGCAAAGCATCCTCATGCGGGCGAGAGTGGCTTTCGAAACTGGCGGCGACGGCCTTTTTGATTTCCTGCGCGGCATAGGCGTCGTGCTCGCCCAGCGGGATGTCGTGGTTGCGGCCCATCAGCAGGTGCAGGATGTCGATGTAATCCTCGCGCGTTTGCGGCCCATCCACGAGGAACCGCGCGCCGGCCCGCTGGCGCAGGGCGTCGTCGACATTCTCAGGGTAGTTCGAGAACATACCAAAGGTGCAGTTGCCACGCACGACGGTGTTGGCGCCGGCAAAGCTCTCCATCAGCACGGCGGTGATTTCCAGCTGCCCGGCTGACGACTGCCGGTCGCCACGCTTGCCTGCCAGTTGGTCGATATCGTCGATGGTGCCGAAGCCGATGACCGAAGGGTCGATGATCGTGTTGATGAACGCCTTGGCGTTCTGGCCGGATTTGCCCTGATAGCTGTCGATATTGTCGGTGCTCAGGTTCTGATAGCGGAACGGATAGCCTGCGTTCTGGCAATAATCGTTGATCAGTCCCGCCATCATCTGGATCAGTGTGGTCTTTCCGGTGCCCGGCTTGCCGTCGCCCATGAAGGTAAAGATGAACCCGCCGAGTTCCGCGAACGGGTTCAGGCGGCGGTCAAAGTCATAGGCCATCACCATCTTGGCCAGCTTCATCGCCTGATACTTGGCGATATGGTTGCCGACCACTTCGTTCGGTTTTTTGAACGTCATGGTCAGGGTGGTAGATTTGGCCTTTGATGCCGGTTCGAAGCCCCGGATGGTCAGGTCGTCGGCCTCGATATGCCAGGCGGCACTCTGGAACGGGGCCAGATGGTCTGCGGATTGCGCGCGCAGGGCGGCTTTCTCCATCAGTTGTTCGGCATAGGCACTGGTCGCAGCGATCAGATGCGCATCATCGGGCGCGTGTTTGGCGAGGGTCTGGTCCAGCTCCCACAGCGCGCCGTGCAAGGCGAGTTGGCCGTTGTCGGTCAGAACCTCTTCAATCTCGCCGATATCAGCGGTAGTCTCGCCCAGATGCGAGGACATCAGATAGGCCAGCGCATTGCCCAGAACATGTGACGTGATCAGCGCTTCGGCGGTCAGTAATTCCGAGAATTCAGTTTTGCGGGCGACAGGCAGATCTCCGGCAAGGTTGGCGCGCTTCAGGTCGGCCAGCGGAGTCTGCTCCGCATACGCCTCGGCTACAGCCAAAGCGATGGCTATTGCACGGCGGATTGCCTGCTGCGTTGTGGCCTGAGGCGGCGAGACCAGCGTGTCGCCCTCATCCGAGGCCTCAATCCGTTCGACCAGATGCACCCCGTCGGCGCGCGCAACGCGGCGCGTCACCAGCCCCGGTGTCGTAGACCGGAACCGACGCCCCGTCGAAACACCCGGAGACCGTTCTGCGGCAACCTCAACAGGTTTGGCGATACGCGGCGCATGCTCGAACCCGTTCAACAATGCGGTCGCTGCTGCGTAATGCTTGCGAATATCGTCTTCTCGCAATTCCATCTGATCTGACGTCAAACTCATCTTCTTCCTCGCAATGCCAGGCTGAAGCCCGGCCTACTCAAATTCTGTAGGGCGGGCTTCAGCCCGCCACTTGTCTCAATACCTCAACACCTGCCCGGCCTTGCTGACCACGAACTTGCGCACATCGGCGAATCCGGGCGGGTTGCGTTCGGCCAGCACCTGAAAGGGGCGCTGGGGTAGTATGATCGAGCGTTGGGTGCGTGTGGCCCCGGTCTCGGCCCCCTGACCGCCAAACGGGTCCAGCGCAAAAACCTCGCGCTCAACGGTCGAGAACCAGCCGGCACGTTCCTCGATCACCTCTTCGCTTTCCAGCTCTTCAGTGGTCCAGGCCAGCGCCCAATCCTGCCCTTGCGGAGATTGCGCGTCCTCCAGCACCTGCCGCAGCGGGCCGGATTGCTCGGTATAGGCCGAGGAATACATCGGCCCCACATGGATGCGGCGCATGTGTTTGGGGTGCAGGTCGTCGAAATCCTGATCGAAGCCCTTGGCGATGGTCACCAGTTTCAGACCGCCCAAGGACTGAGCCATCAGATGCGCCTGCACCTCGGGCCAGCGGCGCTGGTCTTTGGGCAGGGCCGTCTTGCCACTGTCCTCCAACTGCATCAGGTAAATGACCGGCAGGTTGATCTGGCTGTCATAGACCGCCCAGTGGATCATGAATTTGCGCCGCTCGCCCTCATTCCCGATCCAGTGGCATTCGGGATCGTTGCGGGCCCAGAACAGCTGGCCTTTCAGCAATTCCTCGTAATAGAGCCTTTGGGACAGCGCGAATTGTAGCTTGGTGGGGATTTCCTGATCCCCGATGATCGTTCGCACCATGTCGGTTTTCAGATCATCTTCCGAGGGCATATTGGCCAGATGGACCTGAGCCTGTTGCGCGTCATTGGCCATGGTCAGCAGCTCGGCCGCCACGGGAAACCCGCTGTCGCGCTTGTCCATGGCGAGACTGCCAAAGAACCGTCCCGTATCGCGCCCGACCAGCAGGTACTTCATACTGAGCGCTCGGAACGTGTAGAGCAGCCCCGAGAGGTAGCGCGACAAGATCCGCACCTCTTGCTTGCTGATCGCGCCCTCCGCCTCCATCGTTGCCGCCACGCGCAGGAGGTGCACGGTGATCACCTCGAATTTGCGGAAATAGCGGCGCGAGGCGAAAGTGTCGGTCAGGCCGACATGGTCTTGGGTGGGGCTTCTATCGGTCATCTTGGAGCGTCCAAGTCCTTCCCGTTTTTGTCGATGTGAAACCACCACCGATATAGCGGCGAGCCAATACTATGCAGCACAACCTCGGGATTAATCCCAACTAAGCGCTGAAAACGAAGCCCCCTCTCGCTACCCCAACTCAGCCAGCACAAAAACCGAATGAGCCAAGCGCCAAAAGCCATCGAAGGCAGTATCTGGATAGTCTCGGGATAGATCGGCTTATGGTCTATTACACCCAACTTTTCTAAAAACTCTGGAACCATAAGTGGACCAAGGCTCAAGACCATCAATACTAATTGCTGGTAAGCAAAACGCACTCAGCCACCATACAAATTCTTATCATGCTTCTCGACAATCGAGGCAAAGCGGCGGGCAAAGCGCTCATCCGCCTTGGCCTTTTTCTCCAGCACATCGCGGGCAAAGACCATGTGGTCCTCATGCGCCTCAAGCATGTCGGCCATCTTCTGGTTGGTCGCGGTTCCGATGGCGGCCATGGCGGTTTGCGCCTCTTGGTCGGTCTGCACGCCGATCTCGTTGATGCGGTGGGCCACGTCCTGCTGTTGTGCGGTTTTCAGCGATTTGGTCAGGGCGTCATACAGCACCACGCGCTGTTGCGTGTCTGTCTGTAGCTTGTTGATCAGAACCATCTGCGTCGCCGCCTGATTTTGCAGTGAATCGACCCAAGTCTTGCCCTTTTCGATATAGCGCTCAAGTGTCTGCGACTTGGCCAGCTTGACTTGCTCTTCCTGAACCTTGGCATTGTATTGCTTGTTCAGCTCGGCAAGTTCTGTTTCCAGCTTGGTGCGCGCGGCGGCGTCTTGTTCGACGCTGATCTTGTTTTCCAGCGTAATAATAGTCGGGTCCATGCCCTGAATCTCAGCCCGCAGGGCCTCCAATTCGGCCACAGTCGCCTCACGATCGTCCAGCGTTCCGGTCAGGTTGTCCTCAACCTTCACGCGCTGTTCTTCCAACACCGACAGCTGCCCTTCCAGCAGCTTCACGATCACGTCGGATTTGGCGATCAGGTCCTGTAGCTTGTCGTCGATGTTGGCGGTGCGCATCCGCTCCTGGCGCATCGACTCGGATTTGGCCTTGGCGAAGATGCCAACAAACGACTCCCATCCGGTTTTCGAGCGCATCTCATCGAAATCCTTGGAAAACGCATTGGTGACGTCATCCAAACCCATGATCAGCTCGGCGATGTTTGCGTTCATCACCTCGGTATGGGCGTGCACATCCTCGAGCGTGGCATTTTCGATGTCGATATCCGCCTCGGCGGTGCCAATCTTGGCCCGTGCCGCTTCGATCCGCGAAGTTAACCCTTCGATCTGCGACTGACTTTCGCGCACTTTGGCCTGAGTTTCTTGAATCAACGCTTCAAACTGCTGGTTCGACATCTGTCCTATTCCTTTTTTTCTTATCTACCCAATAAGATAGGGGATGTTACACAGATTTACATCCCCGCAAGCGGTAAAATCCCGCAGAGTTTCGCAAACTCGGACATTAAAAGATAGGCGGGACAACCCTAAGACGAACGGAAAGCCTAAGGCGCGCTTCTGGTGCAACGCATCAGGGTTGAGACGGGAACAAAAGCAATAATTGTACCTCAGAACGACAACGCCCCGCGTCTGGAGGAACGCGGGGCGTGTATTGCGATAACCCAGAGAGGAGAAGATTATCGCGACGTGATCAAAGGCGTCAGTTCACGGCTTTTGCGTCAACCACATCCTTTTCGATCGCACTAGCTGAAGAGATCTCGATCCGGCGCGGCTTAAGTGCTTCGGGCACTTCGCGCTTCAGGTCGATGTTCAGCATGCCGTTCTCATGGCTCGCACCGGTGACGCGAACGTGGTCGGCCAGGGCGAAGCGGCGCTCGAATGCGCGGGTCGCGATGCCACGGTGCAGGTAGCTGCGATCCTTGTCTTCGGCGGATTTTTTGCCAGAGACAACCAACGAATTTTCTTTTACTTCAACTGACAGATCAGCCTCAGAGAACCCGGCAACAGCGACCGAGATGCGATAGGTGTCGGCATCGGTCTTTTCAATGTTGTAAGGGGGATAGCTGGGCTGAGCCACATCGTTGGTCAGAACCCGGTCCATCATGTCTGCGATCTGATCGAAACCGATAGTGGCGCGGTGAAGCGGTGCAAAGTCAAATGTACGCATGTCGTATCCTCATCATTGAGCGATTTACGAATTTGCCCTCCGGTATGGACGGGCGGTGAGTTTCCCGGACCCCAATCGTGGCGATCCGGTAAAATTCAGATGGGAAGCGGTTGGTTCGGGTTCAAGACCCGCCGGCGCTGATGAATTTGGCACCCGAGCTGGATTTGTCTGATCCGGGCTGCAATCTGCGGATCGTGGCTGTTGGCCGGGGTGCATCACGGCGCAGGATCGCCTTCAATTCTGAAACGATTCCCGACAACTCCATTCCGTAACCGACTTTCTGACCTCCATTCGTTGAAATTGCCGAGGCAACCGACAATATCTGCCAGCGCGGCCCCTTCTTTGCCAGAATGGCCGAGCCAGACGATCCAAATGTGACGTCGCAGTTAAAGACGATCAGGCCCTGTCCACGCTGAAGAATGTGACAGGATCGCTGCCGCAGGATCGCGTCTTCCCTGCCGCGCCCATAAGATGCGACGCTGATTTCATTGTCGGTTACGCGGCCACTGTGCAGGGCAAACGGATCAGCAATAGAGTAGGGAATCGGCTCTTCCAGCCGCATTAGAGCCACATCAACCCGAACCCGAGGGGCCGAGACAGGGGCGTTCGCGACAAAATCCGGGTGCGCGGCGATCTGGATGACCTTCCGCTCGGCCAGCGCTTCGCCATCGCTTAGCCCGGCGCGAAATGTCACTTCGCCGGGGGCGTATGGTTTACCAGTCGCCTTGTCCAGCGCGCAGTGGGCGGCCGTCAATACGATATCCTGAGCAATCAATGTACCCGTGCAAAAACCCTTATCGCCAAAATCTAGTCGGCCAACCGCTTCCCATCCGTACAGATCATCCCGGTCCGTCAGACGGCGCTTGTTTCCGTTCTGGGCCTGAGATGTGGTTGCAAGAACTGAAAAACATAAAATAATTTTGAATAATAACCGGGTCATGGCTTAACGAATTTTGCTCCAAGATGTTTGGTGTTGTTGTCCAGAGACGCGTTCATACCTCGCCCTTGGGAAAGCTCGGCCTGCAACAATTCCAGAGATTCGTTCAAGTCGGTGCCCAGCGCAACTCGTTGACCCTGCATTTCAGCTTTGGCGGCTACGACTGAAACGATGCGAGGGCGTTCACCCTCAAACGAAAAAATCGGCGCACCGGACGCTCCGAAATCCACGTCACAAGACATGATCAGGATGCCCGCCTGACGGCCGATGACTGAACAGACCTCTTGCAGAGACGGTGCTTCGGCCCGGTCGTGGGCGTAAGAGACAACACCGACCTCTTCACCGCGAGTTGGGCGGTGTCCGGTTTCAAAAGGTATGACCGATGTGTTGCGGATCGGCTGCCAGAGCTCGATCAATGCGATATCGTGACGTACGCGAGTCGCCGATAAATCACCGACATATTTATATTCCGGATGCACCACCGTGCGCCGTGCCGGTCGATACGCCGACGCATGCCCAAGACGCCAACCCGCCAGAAACTCGATCCGCGCAGGATCAATCCGCTGTTTCGTCGTTTTGTCGAAAAGGCAATGCGCTGCGGTCAGAACCAGCGTTGGAGATATGAGCGATCCGGTACAGAACCCGGTTCCATCAATATCCAGCCGGCCAACCGCCATCCACTCTCGTCCAGCGTCAGTGGTATCAAGGCTTTTAAGCCCTGAATCCTGCGCCTGCCCTGCCAAAGGCAGCAAGCTAAGCGTAATAGCCGTGATCCAGTTGCGCACACAGGTCTCCGGTCAAGTGGTCCGATCAACAGTCGTATGCTGTGGGTACGGCGAAAATAGGGCAAATGCGGTCCGTCCTGGATTCGCTCTGATCTGATGCCCGCTTGCAGCAATTGGCTAACGTAATTGCGGTATGCCGCTGGTATCACCGTGCAGCGCGCGCGGTTTGGGCCCACCTGTGGCCCAATCCAGCAGTTCGACGGTATGGATAACGGGCGTGTCGGTTCCGGACCCGATCTGCATCATGCACCCTATGTTTCCTGCTGCGATCACATCGGGATTTCTGGCCTCAAGCGAGCGCACCTTGCGCTGTTTTAGCTGACTGGAAATTTCAGGCTGCATAAGGTTATAGGTTCCGGCGCTGCCGCAGCATAAATGACTATTAGTAGGCTCTAACACAGTGAATCCAGCAGATTTCAACAGACTTTTGGGGTGGGTAGTAACTTTTTGGCCATGCTGCAAAGAGCATGCTGCATGGTAGGCAACGACCAGTTCTTTTTTGTCTCTGAATGGCAAATCCAACTGAACCAACAGTTCGCTGATATCCAGCGCCAACGCCGACACCCGCGCGGCATCTGCAGCAAGTGGGTCGTTGCGGAACATGTGGCCATAATCCTTCACCGTAGTCCCACACCCCGATGTATTAGTGACAATCGCATCTAAGCCATCGCCATCCATTTCGCGCGTCCAGGCCCGGATGTTGGTGGCGGCAGAAGCGTGGCTTTCGCCCGTTTTACCCATATGATGAGTTAACGCTCCACAACACCCTGCCCCTTCAGCAACCACTACCTCACATCCCAAGCGTGTCAGCAGACGAATCGTGGCATCGTTGATGTCTGTATTCAGCGCTTTTTGCGCGCACCCTGTCATCAACGCCACACGCATGGTTCTTGAACCTTTTGGTGCAAAACTCTGGGGATCATCATTGCGACTAACCGGTGGAATATGCTTGGGCGCCATATCCAGCATCGCTTTCAGTCGCGCATCCGGCATCAAAAACCGGAACGGGCGGCCCAGCTTTGCACCAATCAGCGCCCATCGAAAGCGCGTAGGATAAGGTAAGATTTTGGCCAGTATCCAACGCAGTGCCTGATCCGAGAATGGGCGTTTGTAATTATCTTCGATGTATTCCCGCGCGTGATCGACCAGATGCATATAGTGCACACCCGAGGGACAAGTGGTCATACAGGCGAGGCAAGATAAGCAGCGGTCGATATGCTTGACGGTCTTTTCGTCCGGGACACGTTCATTCTCCAACATATCCTTGATCAGATAGATGCGTCCGCGAGGACTGTCCAACTCATCACCAAGAACCTGGTAAGTGGGGCACGTTGCAGTACAGAAACCACAATGAACGCAGTTCCGCAGAATTTCATTGGACCGCTCAATCGCGGGGTCCTGCAGCTGCTTTTCGGTAAATGTCGTCTGCATCGTCTACCCCATAAGACCCGGATTGAACACGCTACGCGGATCGAATTTCAGCCGAATTGCCCTTGTTAGAGCCTTAACCTGATGGTTCTCTGGTTGAAACCGACCAAATTCGTCCATCGTATGGGCATCTGCACGTACAAGGCTCGCATGGCCCTCGAAGGCCCCCAAGCGCGCACGCAAATCCGTGCCCTTTGGCACCAGCGCCCATATCAAACCACCACCCCAATCAAGCAGGGTCCTCCCTGCTTCGATCCGATCCGCGATGACCAGGGCATCACCGGGTTTCACCGACAAGCGCCAGACATCGCCTTCCAGATCATGGAACGCACGCACATCGCGCAGATCAGCCCACCGCTTGCGCGACTCCTCCAACTCGGTGCATTCGTTGCCTAGGATTTCGCTCAATCGACTAGCCCGATAAGCGACCGAGTCGGCAAATCCCTCGATCCTCAAAAACGCCTGTCTATCCTTCGGATCATACGCCGCGCCGCTCACTTCGTATGGGGATTTCAGGGCAGTCGACATAAGATCAACTGCGGTTCCTACATCATCGGCACTGACAGCCAATGTGGCCTGAGTCTCTGGCTTGGGCAAAACCTTCAGCGAGACTTCTGACAAAACTCCCAATGTGCCCCATGACCCGGCCATCAGTTTCACCAAATCGTAGCCGGTGACATTTTTCATCACCCGTCCACCATTTTTGATGACTTGCCCAAGGCCATCGACATAACGGACGCCCAGCAGGAAATCCCGGCAGGCCCCGGCCTGAATTCTGCGAGACCCCGAGATGTTGGCTGCAACAACGCCACCAATCGTCGGTTCACCAGTCGTGCCCAACAAACCGCAGTGATCCATTGGCTCGAATGCCAATTGCTGACCCTCGGCATCCAGAGCCGCCTCAATCTCAGCAACAGGAGTTCCCGCACGCGCGACCAGAGTCAGCGCTCCGGGTTCATAGAGAGTAATCCCGCTCAGTCCAGCGGTACTCAGCTCCGGTTCCGCACCAACCACGCCGCGTGTACCACCGCCCGCAATACATACGGGTCCGTTAAGCCCAGCAACGGTTTCTGCAAGTTCAGCCTCGGTTTCAGGTCTCATTGCGTTCATCTTTTCACAAATTTCTTGAGGGTGAGGGCAAAGCCCCTATTCCGCCGCCATCCTACGCTCCGCTGACGCCGCCAATGGGAACACTTTGGCTGGGTTCAGCAGCCAGTTAGGATCAAATACATCTTTCACAGCCATCTGCGCCTCAAGGTCCTGAGCCGCATATTGATGGGTCATCAGATCGCGCTTTTCGATGCCAACCCCATGCTCCCCCGTCAGGCAGCCGCCGGCATCGACGCAAAGCTTCAGGATGTCCGCCCCGAACGCCTCGCATTTCTCAAGATCACCCGGTTTGTTGGCGTCAAAGAGGATCAATGGGTGCATGTTCCCGTCACCGGCATGAAACACGTTGCCAACAGGTAGGCCGTAGTCCTTGCTCAACTCTCCGATGCGGCGCAGCACAAAGGGCAGCGATGAGACCGGGATCGTCCCATCAAGACACATATAATCGTTGATCTGCCCCATCGCACCAAATGCCGATTTCCGCCCCAGCCAGATACGCGCGCTTTCATCAGCGGATTGGCTTTCGCGCAGCTCAACGGGATTGTGGTGTTTGGCAATCTCGATGATCTTCGAAAGCTGGCTGTCGATCTCAGCCTCTGACCCTTCAACCTCGACGATCAGCAACGCCTCACAATCGGGATAGCCAGCATGGGCGAAATTCTCGCAGGCTCTGATACAGAGGCGGTCCATAAACTCGATTGCGACGGGTAGAATGCCCGATTTGATAATGTCAGAGACACAATGGCCCGCAACTTCGTTGTCATCGAACCCCATCAAAACAGGTCGCGCCCCTTCGGGTTTGCGCAAGATCCGCAGCGTTGCTTCAGTCACCACGCCCAGCTGCCCTTCGGATCCGCAAATCACACCCAGCAGGTCCAACCCACCAGCATCCAGATACGCGCCTCCAATTTCGACCACACTGCCATCCATCATCACCATGGTGACGCCCATTAGGTTGTTGGTCGTCACGCCATATTTCAGGCAATGTGCCCCGCCCGAATTCATCGCGATATTCCCGGCGATGGCGCAGGCAAGTTGGGACGAAGGATCAGGGGCGTAGAAAAAATCCTCTTCTTCAACGGCTCCGGTCACACTCAAATTGGTTCGGCCGGTCTGCACCCTGATAAACCGATTGTCGTAGTCGACCTCCAACACTTCATTCATCCGAGCAACGCCTAGGATCACGCAATCCGCTGTCGGCAAAGCACCGCCTGCCAACGAGGTCCCTGCACCGCGCGGCACCACCGGCACACTCAGTTCGTGGCAAATGCGCAAGACATCGGAAACCTGCTGTGTTGTCGACGGCAGTACCGCCAACAAGGGCGGACATTTGTAAGCGGTCAACGCATCACATTCATATGCACGCGTTTCGGCCACATCGTGGATGACGGAATCCCCCGGCAGGACCTGCTGCAACCGCGCAACCAAAGCTTGCTTACGCGCCATGACATCCGGATTTGGCTGCGGCATTTCCATCGTTCATCCTCCATTTGGTAAAATTATATTACCAATTTTAACGACTGGCAAGTTTCTGAATCCAGCAATAGTGTCGCGGCATGACCTGGATCGACCGCACATTGCTGTTCTCTCCGCTAGACTACGCTGCCGTACTGCTTCTGTTTGCAGCTTGGCTGGGAATTGGATGGAGGATCGAGAATCCATCCTCTCAGAAACCGTCGGTGTCGTTGATGATGGATGATTTCCGCAAGGTCTGGATGCGAGAGATGGTGACGCGCCAGCCACGTGTGTTCGATGCACAGGTGATCTCGGCCATGCGTCAGGGCAGTACGTTCTTTGCGTCAACAATAATGATTGCAATTGGCGGTGGCCTGGCGCTGCTTGGCAATACCGAGCGCTTGGCCGGAGTTGCAGAAGACCTTGCCATTGGCCGTGCACCCGCAATGGTGTGGGAAGTCAAAATACTGATTATTCTTCTTTTTCTGTCGAACGCATTTCTGAAATTTGTCTGGTCGCATCGTTTGTTTGGATATTGCGCCATCCTGATGGCCGCGGTTCCAAACGACCCCGATCATCCGCAGGCCTATGCCCGTGCCGCTCAGGCAGGCGATATCTGCATCACGGCGGCGCGCAGTTTCAATCGCGCGTTGCGGGCAACCTACTTTGCTTTGGCATCCATTGCCTGGATTTTGGGACCAATGGCATTAATACTGAGCTCAGCCGTTACATTTGGAGTCCTATATCGTCGCGAGTTCGCCTCGCATTCGCGAACTGTCATGATGACAGCGCCACCAAACACAGAGTCGTGATCGCAATGCCGCGCCCGAGCGCATAGTTTGACCCTATGCGATATCTGATTCTCAGCGCCTTACTGGCCAGCCCCGCCTTCGCTGACTCTCCGACGATCGAACAGGTCTCGGCCCGTTCGAACGGTGATACCTGGCGATTCGATGTCACGATCCGTCATCCCGATACCGGATGGGATGATTATGCCGACGGCTGGCGAGTTCTGGATATGCAGGGAAACGAACTGGGGATGCGCGTGCTACACCACCCTCATGTTGACGAGCAACCCTTTACCCGGTCTTTGGGTGGGGTGATGATCCCGGACGGGACCACGCAGGTTCAAATTCAGGTGCGCGACAATGTCGGTGGTTGGAGCGAAGACACGACAGTGGTCGATCTGAACTGACCTTCAGAACACCCCGAGGCTGAGACCTGCCGCCAAGGCCGCTCCGATCTCTCGGCACGTTTCCAATTGTCCTTCGGGAATGATCTTTTCGGCCAGGATCGCCTCGGGCGTTTGCGCATGAGTGCAGATGATCAGGGGCGGTTGCACCTCTTTCAACCGCCACCCCGTTGCGATCCGTGCCATCTGTCGCGCGGCATTTTCACCATCTGATCCGGCGCAGACCATCTGCGCATAGGGTCGACCTTCGATCCTCCCCAGCACCGGATAATAACAGCGATCGAAAAACTCTTTCATCAGACCCGAAATCGCAGCCAGGTTCTCGGGCGCGCAGAAGATGTATCCATCAGAGGCCAGCAGGTCGTCTGGCCCGGCCTGATCGGCAGTTTTCAGGATAGTGTTCGCCTCGTCCCGCGCTGCATCTGCTGCGGCTTCGGCCATCTGCCGGGCACCGCCGGTGCGCGAATGGTAGACGATCAAAAGCTGCGCCATGTCAGACCCGGTGATAAGGACCGCCCGACAGGATGGTAGCGGCCCGGTACAGTTGCTCGGCCAACATCACACGGACCAGCATATGAGGCCAGACCATTGACCCAAAGGACAGGGAAAAATCGGCCTCGGCCCGCAGATTAGGGTCTATTCCGTCCGCTCCGCCGATGATCAGCGCCAGATCCTGTCGGCCCGCATCGCGCCATCCACCCAGCTTTTTTGCAAAATCGGGTGAGGACATCACCCGTCCGCGCTCATCCAGCGTACAGATCACCGCGCCCTTGGGCAGAGCTTTCCGTAGCAGTGCGGCCTCGGCCCCCATGCCCGCGTTTTTCTTGTCTTCGACTTCGATCACCTTCGCGGGCCCAAGGCCCAGCGCACGGCCAGTTCGGTCGAAACGAGTCAGGTAGTCATCAAGCAGGGATTTCTCCGGTCCGGCGCGCATTCGCCCGACCGCAACGATGCTGATACGCATGTCTCTCTCGCCTCCGGCCCCGCAATGCGGGCCGGGATGGCGCCTCAATTCGCCGAGGCGCTGCCGCCCTGAGGCAGCCACATCTTTTCCAGCTGATAGAATTCACGCACTTCGGGGCGGAAGATATGAACGACCACGTCGCCCGTATCGATCAGCACCCAGTCGCCGGCATCCTTGCCTTCGACCTTCGAGGTGAAACCGAATTCCTGCTTGATGCGATCCGTCAGCTTTTCCGCCATGGCCGAGACCTGACGGGTCGACCGACCCGAGGCAATCACCATGTGATCCGCGACAGAAGACTTACCTTGCAGGTTGATCTGCACGACGTCTTCGGCCTTGTCATCGGAAAGTGAGGAAAGGATACGTTCAAGCAGCTTATCGCTGATTGACTGAGAGTGGGCCATTACTTTGGCCCCATCATCGGCGGGCAAACCCGCCTGTGTATGTAGAGACAGGACATAGTCCTCCTTTGCAACGCGCCGCCAAATCCCCGGCGCTGGGGTACTAATAAGGTAACAAGGGGATTGCAACATTTCAATGAACGGGCTGCTTCACGCAGTGACATCGGCTCACTCTTTGGCGAGTTGTTGCGCCTCTGCGTCGTCCGGCAGCAGACGAACTTCACGTTGTGGGAAGGGTAGCGAGATGCCTTCAGCCTGGAATGCGTCCCACAACGCCAGATAAACATTGCCCCGGATGTTCGTCAGCCCTTTGGTCGGATCACTAATCCAGAACCGCAGCACGTAATCCACGCTGCTGTCGCCAAAACCGGTGATGTGGCAGACGGGTTCATGGGATCCTCCACTTAGCACTCGACCAACCGATTTGACGGCTCGTATCGCCGTTGCCCTCACTTTGTGAGGGTCGTCGCCATAGCTGGTTCCGAATTCCAGATCCAGCCGAACAAACTTGTCCGAATGCGACCAATTCACCACCTGATTGGTGATCAAATCCTCGTTTGGGATCAGGTATTCCCGCCCATCGCGCGTGACAACCGAGACATAACGCGCGCCCAGCGCATTGATCCAACCGAACGTATCGCCCAGCGAGATCACATCGCCCGGCTTGATCGATCGGTCCATTAGAATGATGATGCCCGAAATCAGGTTCGAGACCACTTTTTGCAGCCCGAACCCGATCCCTACACCAATCGCGCCGGACAACAGCGCAATCCCGGTCAGATCAAAGCCAAGCGTGCGGATCGCAGCCATGAACACCGCACCATAGAGCAGCACCTGAATTCCCTTGGCGAGTAACACCTGCATCGATGGCGTGATGTCATCATTACTCTTAAGCCCACGTTCAGCCGCGCGGGTCCCGATCCTTGCGAGCGTTAGTAGAATGCCGATCAGCAGGACGGCTTTGATGATCCCCAGCGCCGAGATATGGAGATCACCTATCGAGAGCGCCACACCGTCCAGAAAACCGGCGACATCATCCGTCAGATTCAGCGCAATTAGCGTTGCATAGACCCACATGGACCATTTGAATATCTGCCGCAGTGTCCGGTTGCGCACCAAGCGCGATACCAACGCAATGGCCAACCAAGCCGCTGCCAGGGTCGCAAATACACCTATGATATAGCTACGCGAAGGCCACGTTGTTTGCTGCATGACCCAGTAGAGCCCCCAAGTCAGCAGCACGAAATAGACCAGCGTCAAACGCCGCATCAGTTGGATCAGAATGCGCAGCCGCCATTTCGGCCAGCCGGTACGCGAGCGCGCCCATATATCCCATCTTTTTTGCGTTAGAAGTTTCAGAAGAAACGCCAACGCCCATAGGAACAGGATGATAACCAATTGATACTGCCGCCAACCGGGCGTGACCATCAGCTCGATCAAATTTTCAATCTGTTCTGAAAAGGCCGCCGTCATATTGCCGTAAAGCTCGGACAGCGTTTCTGGTAACAGATCCTGGTTCATGCCTGTCAGCTTGGCCATCCATTTGAGGGGATGCAAGCCCCTACCCGGATTGAACCTTGATTGACGGCAAACCCCGTTATATCTGGAGCGCATGAGACTCAATGTGGCCCAAGAACAGAATCTGGAAGACCGCGCGCGCCTGCGTGAACGGTTCTTTGGTGCCGCCCGCACGGTTCTGGCACGCCTACCCGTCGCCTAAGCCACCTCGCCAGCTATTTCTCATTACATACGGGAGAGGACCGATGTCCCCCAAAACACTCTATGACAAGATCTGGGATGCCCATGTCGCGCATGAAGCCGATGATGGCACCTGCCTGCTGTATATCGACCGCCATCTGGTTCACGAAGTGACCAGCCCACAGGCGTTCGAAGGTCTGCGCATGGCGGGCCGCAAAGTGCGCGCCCCGGAAAAAACCATCGCCGTGCCGGACCACAACGTTCCGACCACTCCGGACCGCGTGAACGGGATCGAAAACCCGGAATCACGCATTCAGGTCGAGGCACTGGACAAGAACGCCAAGGATTTTGGTATTCACTACTACCCGGTGAATGATGTTCGTCAGGGCATCGTGCACATCGTTGGCCCGGAACAGGGTTGGACCCTACCCGGTATGACCGTTGTCTGCGGCGACAGTCACACGGCGACTCATGGCGCATTCGGCGCTCTGGCCCACGGTATCGGTACGTCTGAGGTTGAACACGTTCTGGCCACGCAGACACTGATCCAGAAGAAATCCAAGAATATGAAGGTGGAAATCACCGGCAAACTACAGCCAGGCGTGACCGCCAAAGACATCACCCTGGCCGTGATTGGTGAGACTGGTACCGCTGGCGGCACTGGCTACGTCATCGAATACTGTGGCGAGGCGATCCGCGATCTGTCGATGGAAGGGCGCATGACCGTCTGCAACATGGCGATCGAAGGCGGCGCGCGCGCTGGCCTGATCGCACCGGATGAAACCACCTTTGAATATGTCAAAGGCCGCCCGCATGCCCCCAAAGGTGCACAGTGGGAAGCCGCGATGGACTGGTGGAAAACGCTTTATACCGACGAGGGCGCGCATTTCGACAAAGTCATCACGCTGCGTGGTGAAGATATCGCACCAGTCGTCACTTGGGGCACCAGCCCCGAGGATGTGCTGCCGATCACCGCATCCGTACCGCATCCCGAAGATTTCGAGGGCGGCAAGGTCGACGCGGCCCGCCGTTCGATCGAGTACATGGGTCTGGAAGCCGGACAAAAGCTGAGCGACGTTGAAATCGACACTGTTTTCATCGGCTCATGCACCAACGGTCGGATCGAAGACCTGCGTGCTGCGGCGGAGATCCTCAAAGGCAAGAAGATCAAGGACGGCATGCGCGCCATGGTCGTACCAGGCTCGGGTTTGGTGCGTGCACAGGCCGAAGAAGAAGGTTTGGCCGAAATCTTCAAAGATGCCGGGTTCGAATGGCGTCTGGCGGGATGCTCAATGTGTCTGGCGATGAATCCCGACCAGCTGCAGCCGGGTGAGCGTTGTGCAGCGACCTCGAACCGTAACTTTGAAGGCCGTCAGGGCCGTGGTGGACGCACCCATCTGCTGAGCCCGGCAATGGCTGCCGCAGCGGCAATCACTGGACGGCTGACAGACGTCCGTGAAATGATGTAAGATTCTCTCATATCTAGATATTTGATGGAGAGACTAACATGAGTGATTGGGTCAAATGGCTACTGCTGGGACTTTTGTCCATAGCATTCGGTGTGTTCGTATTGGGCGCGCCGGTCGTGGCGTCCGTTGCCGTAACAGTAGTAACCGGTGTGTTGCTGCTGATCGCGGGCGGATTGCAGATCGTTGGCGGCTTCACGGTTGAAGGCACTGGCAACAAAATCCTGTCACTCATCATGGGTGCGGTCATGCTTTTCCTGGGCTGGTCCTTTCTGGATCACCCGCTGCAGGGCACGCTGACGCTCGCGACTGTGGTGCTGATCCTGTTCATGGCAGGCGGCATCGCGCGGATCATCCTATCGTTCCAAATGAAGGGAACCCAGTTTTTCTGGCCCACTATGATCTCAGGCATCTTGTCGGTCATCCTTGCAGGCATCATCTGGAGCTATGTGGGGCAGGAACCGCAGGCATTGCTGAGCATACTGGGGATCTTCCTGGGCATTGAGATGCTGTTCAACGGGTTCGGATTGGTCTTCATGGCGTTCTTCGTCAAGAACGCACCCAAGGACGAAACAACGGAAGCGAAAGAAGCTTAAACGCGGGGCATGGGCGCGGCCCTCTCCCGCAGGAGTGTAGAAATGGAAAAGTTCGAAAAAGTCCACGGGGTAGCCGCCCCAATGCCGTTGATCAATATCGACACCGATATGATCATTCCCAAAGTGCACCTAAAAACCATCAAGCGGTCCGGCCTTGGCGTCGTGCTGTTTGACGAGATGCGTTATCACGACCACGGCGGCGAGAACGAAGAGTTCGTGCTGAACAAACCCGCCTATCGCCAAACCGAGATTCTGGTGGCGGGCGACAATTTCGGCTGCGGCTCATCCCGTGAACACGCCCCTTGGGCGATCAAGGATTTCGGCATCAAGGTCGTGATCTCGACCAGTTTCGCCGACATCTTCTTCAACAACTGCTTCAAGAACGGCATCCTGCCCATCGTGGTGGAAGAGGAACATCACGCGATTCTGATGGATGACGCGCATAAGGGCGAGAATGCTCGTATGACCGTGCATCTGGAAGATCAGCAGATCACCACATCAGATGGCGTGGTCATCGAATTCGACATCGACCCACACCGCAAACACTGCCTGCTGAACGGTCTGGACGATATTGGTCTGACGATGGAAAAAGACCATCACATCGACAAGTTCGAGGATCACGCAAGCCAAGCCCGTCCCTGGGTATGATTCTGGGGACGAATCTGTTGATACTCAACCTAACGGGGTCGCAAGCGCGGCCCCGTTCGCATTCTTGGGGTTAAATCGCCCCAATCCACTACATCTAGGTATCATTTTGAGATACACGTCGGATTTGCGTCAAAATTGATGCAATCCCGCACCAGTTGCGCCATCATTTTGCCCGAAACTCAGTGTTTTCTGCTCTCTGACTTGAGCGAATTACCGCTTATCAGCCAAGGTGGCACCTAACAGGTAGCCGCCAGTGAACGAGTGGCGCGCGCAAGTTGGACGACAAGTCGACTTAGAATCGACAGCTCCGGTTTGGAAAGGGTTCGGATTGTGATTGCACGCACGACGGGCGCGGCGATACGTGGATTATTGGTGGCACTGATGGTGCTAACCCCCGCGTTATACCTGCCCACATCGACGTCTAACGGGACTGAGATTATCGTCTTTCTGGCGATCCTTGCGTTTATTCTAACATTCTCTGAATATAATTCAGCCTTCCCCAGCTTTATCGAATTCCGTGACGCCCCGCCGGTAAACAGGTTGCGTTTTGTTGGCCTGATGTCGATGGTCACCTTTTTAACGCTGATCTGTAAGAATGCGTATGCCCCCACGGATCTTACGGGCGTATTCTATTCTATTGGCTTGATGGTCGCGAATGTGGTGGACTTTCCCTATTCGCCTGTTCGGCTCGTGGTTCTTGTGCTTCCCGGAAATGCCAGCGCACCACTTATTGAGCTTGTCAGTATATCAGCCAGCATCGCCTATGTCGCGGCTTTGGTCACCATCGCGAGCTTTGCCTACGCCGTAAAACTCAGAGGATGGCCAACAGGAAATGGCGCGTTCAACGTTTGGACCAATCTGCCTTTGTTTGACCCGACCAAGGGTGGAGATGTTGTTGCCCGATTGCAGCGCGATGGGCGGCTGAACATCGCAATTGGGGCGTTGCTGCCCTTCCTGATCCCTGCCCTGATCAAGCTGATGGCTGCATTCATCACTCCGATAGCGCTCGGCAATCCGCAGACGTTGATCTGGACCCTTTGCGCATGGGCCTTCCTACCGGCCAGCATGATCATGCGAGGCATGGCGACCCTGCGCATTGCCGGCCTGATCGTTGAAAAACGCCGCGCATACTCAACTTCCGAGTCTACTCAAATCGCATGATCCGCCTACTGGTTCTGTTGCTGCTGCCGTTTGCGGCACATGCAGAGACGTTGCGCATCGCAAGTTACAATACTGAACTTAGTCGCAAGGGACCTGGCCTGTTACTGCGCGACATCCGGCGGGAAGATCCACAGGTTACGGCGGTTATTGAGGTGTTGGTAACAACCCGCCCAGACATCGTTGCACTGCAAGGGCTCGATTGGGATCTGGACGGGCTTGCGCTCGACGCTCTGGTTGATGCACTGGAAGGCCATGGCTTGAATTATCCCTACAGCTATTTCGAGCAACCCAATTCGGGGCTCGAAACCGTTGAAGATTTAGATGGGGACGGCGAAACTGGTGGTCCGGGCGACGCACAGGGATGGGGGCGCTTTACGGGCCAAAGCGGCCTGGCAGTCTTATCCCGCTATCCCATCGCAGCCAGAGAGGTCCAGTCCTATACCGAGTTGCTATGGAACGAACTTCCCAGTGCCCGGCTACCAAAAATAAACGGAAATCCATTTCCCTCACCTCAGGCACAAGCGATTCAGAGGCTGTCATCCACATCACATTGGGTCGTCCCGATCGACACCCCTGTTGGTCGTATCAATTTGATGACGTTTCACGCCAGCCCCCCTGTCTTTGATGGTCCCGAAGATCGCAACGGGTTACGCAACCGGGATGAAATTCGATTCTGGTCGCTACTGCTGGACGGTAAATTGGGGCCTACTCCTTCAGATCGGTTCGTCATCGCAGGCGATGCCAATCTGGACCCGCACAACGGCGAAGGGCACAAGGCTGCAATCAACGATCTTCTTGCCGACCCTCTGATCCAAGACCCTGTGCCATTGGACCCTGCCGGATCGGCCGCAACAGTTCAGTGGAAAGGGGTAGGCGAAATGAGAGTGGATTACGTATTGCCCTCATCCGATTGGCACGTGCACGATGCAGGTATTTACTGGCCTGAGACCGAAGCCCGAGCTTCGGCTGAAGCAGCAAGCCGTCACCGGCTTGTCTGGGTCGATCTCATCAACCAATAGGCGCCTGCGGTCATGATCGCAAAGCTGCACCGGTTCGTTGCGCCGCATCAAAGACTTTAGGTTTTGGGATCGCATTTCTAATCGCCTCGTTCGGTTCAGTCAGCGAAAATCCCGGCAGCAATTCATTAAAGAAACTTCCATCCAGACGATGCGGTGTATCCCATAGGTAGCGCATTTCAAGCAGATGTGGGGCTAGACGCCAGAAGGGGCGGGCCAGCTTCAACGGCCACCATGCCATCTGCTTAAGCGCAATGTCTTGCCCAGTCATCTGTGACAACAGATGTGCCATTTCATTGCCGGTCAGAGTGTAACCCGCAAAGGGAACATCGCAGAATCGCGGCAGCTCGCCGCGTATGTCTGCCAGGGCCACGGCGGATCGGGTCAGATCGGGCAAGTAGGCCCAAGAATGCTGGATGTCGGGATTGCCCGGGTACACAAAGCGACCGCGCTGCAAGTGTTTGATCATGATCTGATCGAACCAGTTGCCCGAGGCCGTGGTGTCGATGAAATCTCCTGCGCGCAATATAATTGTCCGTACGGATGAAGCGCGATATGCCTCTTCCATTTCGATGCGGATGCGCCCCAGCGGATTGCGTGCAAGATGGGGTGTTTCACTGAACCAAGGTCCAGGCGTATCCGCGCCGAAGACATAAACGTTGCCGGGCACAATCACTGTCAAATCATGTTCAGATGCCACATCTATGACCTGTCGATGCAATTCAGGGATTTGCTTCACCCAATCGGGATACAGCGGGTTCCATGCGTTCACGATAACGTCTGCCCCGCGTGCCGCCGAGTGTAGATTGTCGCTGCGTCGATCAAACCGGCGCACGCCCCAACCCGCGTTGGAAAAAGCCTGTGCAGCATTGCGACCAAAGCGGCCACTGGCCCCGAGAATAAGTGCTGTTTGTGACATCGGTCCCTCCATTCAACACCAATCTATTCATTCATCAGTATTTGGAAATTGCCAAAAACCGCAGATTATGTATTCGTTTTTGAATGGCAAATTCTCTTCAACTTTCTGACTGGTCCTTGATCCAAAGTTTTCTCGCTGTTGCGGAAACGGGCTCATTATCCGCGGCCGCGAAGCAACTTGGGCGCAGCCAGCCAACGCTGGGGCGTCAGGTGCATGCGCTGGAAGAAGAACTGGGCGTGTCGCTGTTTGACCGCCACGCGCGTGGGTTGACGCTCAGCGAGGTGGGGCAGCAGGTGCTGCCGATGGCACAGCAGATGTACAGCGCGGTCAATGCGCTTGGTTTGACGGCAGCCGGGCAGGCACAGCAGCTGGAGGGCTCGGTCAGGATCACCGCCTCAGTCTTTGTCTCGCACCATTTACTGCCCCCGATAATCGCCGCTATTCGTCAGGCTGAACCGGCTATTCAGCTAGACCTGGTCGCCTCGGATGCCAGCGAAAATCTATTGTTCCGCGAGGCCGACATCGCAGTACGCATGTACCGACCCGAGCAAGTCGACATCGTGGCAAAACATATCGGCGAGGTGCCGTTATGTTTCTGCGCCTCACGGTCCTATCTGGACCGCGCAGGACGGCCAGCAACACCGACAGAGTTGATGCAGCACGACCTTGTGGGGTTTGACACCAACGAAGACATCATCACCGCCATGCGGAACAAGGGCTGGCCCGCCAGCCGGGACAGCTTTGCCACGCGCTGCGATAACCAGACGACATATTGGGAACTGATCCGCGCAGGATGTGGGATCGGGTTCAGCCAGCTCAGCATTGTGCAGGCTGATCCAGAGGTCGAGGTGTTGGACATTGATGTAGAGATACCAGTGCTGCCAGTCTGGCTGGCCGCCCCTCAGGCGATGCGACAGACCCCGCGCATTCGCAGGGTCTGGGATTTGCTGTCCGAAGGGTTGAAAGCCCGGCTGTAATGCCGCCTACAGCGCGCCGGTATAGGTGCCGCGCGCGGGATAGTTATTGGCCAGCGTGAATTTCAAACCACCGACGATGTCGGACATTGGCGGCCGCGCAAAAGGCGTTGTCTGTTGCCAAACGTAATAGAGGGTCTGATCGGGCTTGATATAGAAATGCCCCGGTTCGGCGAATAACGCTGGCTCGGCACTACCTTCACGAGCCACGGAGATATTCAGGCCCCAGACATCCCGCGCATCGGCCATGGACAGGCCGTACCCAACACGCAGCTTCGAGACCCCGGCTTTCTCCACCGTTTCCGCCGCTCGTTCGCCGGAATCCGTGGTGATCATGATCACTTCGACCCCCAGTTCGGCGAAATCACCCAGCGCAGCTTCGACCTCACCCATCTGGCGAATGCAGATCGGGCAATGCAGGCCGCGATACTGAATCACCAGCGTTCCGTTTTCGCCCGTGTCACGCTCAAGATCAAAGGTGCCATGGCCTACAGTTTCGATTTTTAGCGATGGGGCCGGATTTCCGGGTGTCAGCATGTGGTTTCCTCGTGATTTGACGGGTTCGTCTCATTGACCCGATGCGCCGCAAACGCTAGGGCCTGTGCGACAAAACGCAAGGAGACTGTCGATGTCCAACCCCTCGCTCCTCATCCTGCCCGGAGACGGAATTGGCCCGGAAGTTATGGCCGAAGTGCGCAAAATCATCGATTGGTTCGGCGCCAATCGCGGTCTTCAATTTGACGTGAGCGAGGATCTGGTTGGCGGCGCTGCCTATGACGCACACGGGAAGCCCCTGTCGGATGAGACCATGGCCAAGGCGCAAGAGGTCGATGCCGTTCTGCTGGGTGCTGTTGGTGGCCCTAAGTATGACGATCTGGACTTCAGCCTGAAGCCCGAACGTGGCCTGTTGCGTTTGCGCAAGGAAATGGACCTGTACTCCAACCTGCGTCCCGCTCAGTGCTTCGACGCGCTGGCGGATTTCTCGTCGCTGAAAAAGGATGTGGTCGCTGGCCTCGACATCATGATCGTGCGCGAGCTGACCTCGGGCGTCTATTTCGGCGAGCCGCGCGGCATTTTCGAGGAAGGCAATGAACGCGTTGGCATCAACACCCAGCGCTACACCGAGTCCGAGATCGAACGCGCCGCGCGTTCGGCTTTTGAGCTGGCGATGCGCCGGAACAAGAAACTGTGCTCGATGGAAAAAGCCAATGTAATGGAGTCGGGCATCCTTTGGCGCGAAGTCGTAACCCGCGTGGCCCAAGAATACCCCGAGGTCGAGCTGTCGCATATGTATGCCGACAACGGTGCGATGCAGCTGGTGCGCGCGCCCAAGCAGTTTGACGTGATCGTCACCGACAATCTGTTCGGCGATGTGCTGTCCGATTGCGCCGCGATGCTGACCGGGTCTTTGGGCATGCTGCCGTCCGCCTCACTTGGCGCACCGATGGCCAATGGTCGCCCCAAGGCGATGTACGAACCGGTACATGGATCCGCCCCAGATATCACGGGTCAGGGCAAAGCCAATCCGATCGCGTGTATCCTCAGCTTTGCCATGGCGCTGCGCTACAGCTTCGATCAGGGCGACGAAGCAGGTCGCCTGGAAGCCGCGATTGAAAAGGTTCTGGCCGATGGCGTTCGCACGGCAGATCTGCTGGCAGAAGAAGGTGTTCAGCCGGTATCGACCAGCGAAATGGGTGATGCAATTTTGGCGGCACTCGACGAAAGCGTCTGATCTTACGATCATTCAGACATCGAAGGCGGTGCCCAGCGCACCGCCTTTTTTGTATGTCAGTTTCCGAAAATGTTGTTCAGCAGATTGTTGATCGCCTTATCCAAGCCGGTCTGTTTCTTGCGGCGCTGTTGCTGCGGCTGAGCGGTCTTGACTGGTGGGTCCGGCGCCAGCATCGGCAATGGCGTTGGCGTCATTCCTTCCGTGACGCGCAGCATCGTCTCTTTCCAGATCTCTGCCGGCAGACCTCCGCCCGTCACGCCCGACAACGGTGTATTGTCGTCGTATCCCATCCAAACGCCCGTCACGTAATCGGCTGTGAACCCGATGAACCACGCATCCCGCGCGGCCTGAGTCGTTCCGGTTTTGCCCGCCACCTGCCAGCCCGGCAGTTTTGCGCGCCCACCAGTGCCTTCCGAGACCACGCGCTCCATCATCCAAGTCAGTTGCTTGGCAGCTTTGTCGTTGATGACGCGTTCACCGATGCCGGTTGTCGTGACCATGACGGGATCGGACTCACCCAGCAGCTTCAGCTCGGTCAGACCATAGGGTTCGACCGCTGAGCCGCCGTTCAGGATACCGGCATAAGCGCCTGTCATCTCGATCAGCGTGCTTTCCGATGCGCCCAGCGCCAGCGCGAGCCCTTCGGCCAGATCACTTGAAAGCCCGAAACCGCTGGCAACGGTGCGGACATTATCAAGCCCAGAAATATCTGCCACCTTGACCGCCGGGATGTTCAATGAGTTCTTCAGCGCATCCGCTAGAGTCACCCGACCATAGAACTTGTGGGTGTAGTTCTTCGGGCACCACTGGCCCGACCCTGCGATATCCCAGCAGGTCGGTTCGTCCATAACCGTATCCAACGGTGAGTACCCCAGCTCCAACGCTGTCGCATAGACAAATGGTTTGAAAGACGACCCCGTCTGACGCAGAGCCTGCGTGGCTCGGTTGAACGCGCCCGATACTCGGGTCTTGCGTCCACCGACCATACCTCGGACCGCACCATCGGCAGACATCACTACTATGGCGGCCTGTGCCTTGGACCCTTCGCGCACTTTTTCTTGGAAGATGAACTTCAGTGCCTCTTCCGCCGAGGTTTGAATGCGCTGATCCAGCGTGGTCCGGATCACCACGTCCTCGGTTGTGTTACGTGTGAAAAACTCAGGCCCACTGGCCATGACCCAATCCGCAAAATAACCACCTGCTCGGGCGGCGGCGGCTTCAGACAACTGCGCCGGGCGACTGCGTGCTTCGCTTGCCTGCGCACTGCTCAGATAGCCTTGAGCCTCCATTAGCCCAACCACCAACCGTGCCCGGTCCTGCGATCGTTGCAGGTTATTCGTGGGCGCATAGCGAGAAGGTGCCACCAGAAGCCCCGCCAACATTGCGGCCTCCGCCGGAGATACTTCGGCTGCCGAAATGCCGAAATAGCGCTGGCTGGCGGCTTCGAACCCACGTGCACCTGCACCAAGGAAGGCGCGGTTCAGATAGATCGTCAGAATTTCATCCTTGGAGTATTTGACCTCCATCGCAATGGCGTAAACCGCCTCTTTCGCTTTGCGCCAAAGCGAACCCTGACGGCAATCGGCTTCGTATGCGGCCTCTGATTCCCACGCGCTGGGATCATAAGGCACACCAAGACACAGCAGCTTTGCTGTCTGTTGTGTAATGGTCGAGCCGCCATGGCCCGACAACGGCCCGCGCCCTTCGCTCAGGTTGATCCGCACCGCGCTCGCGACACCGCGCGGGCTGACGCCGAAATGGCGGTAGAACCGCTTATCCTCGGTCGCGATCACGGCATTCTTGAGATGCGGCGAAACTGTATCTGCCGTAATCACGCCGCCAAACTGATCGCCGCGCCAGGCAAAGACCTTGCCATCACGATCCAGCAACGTCACCGAGCCCTTCGCCCGCCCATCTAACAAGGCATCCACATCCGGTAGCGATGTGTAAACGACACCGACGGCCAACGCCAACAGCAAGCCAGCCACCGCACCAATCCGCCATGTGACGCCCCAGAACAGACGCCAGAGCCAACGGAACAGGCGGCGGAAAATGCCACCGCCCTTCCCTCCAGAACTGCGTCGCGTTTTCTTCCGCGCTGTCTTGCGCGGAGCGGTTTTTCGGGCAGCCGACTTCTTACCAGCAGGTTTTGCAGCCCGCTTGGTCGCCGCAGGTTTTCGACCTTTGGACGGGTACCTTTTATCTGCGACCAGTCGCGGTTTTCGGCGGTTGGACTCAGTCATGCTCAAACTCTGCCCGGTTATACTTTTGGGGCACCATACCCCGCCGGAGCGGCCATGTAGAGGTGTGAAATTCTGGTATTTCCCCTCACTTGTTTGCCCATTTTTTCATCATATAACGCTATTCGTGCAAAAAATGTGCAAATTTGCTGATTATTCCCCCTCATTTCCCCTGTGAGAGCGTTCCTTCAGAGCCTCGAATGCGCATTTTTCTGCAGGTGCAAAATACCCGGCCACCCGGGGTAATAGAGGGGAAAGACGTGAAACTGATCATTGCGACAATCAAACCGTTCAAGCTTGAGGAGGTGCGCGAGGCGCTGACCAATGCAGGCGTGCGCGGCATGATGGTAACTGAGATCAAAGGGTTCGGCTCGCAATCGGGTCACACCGAGATTTATCGCGGCGCAGAATACGCCGTGAATTTCGTACCCAAGATCAAGCTTGAGATCGTGGTGCCCGCCACGATGGCCGACCAGATCATTGAAACCATCACCACCACCGCCAAGACCGGCAAGATCGGCGATGGCAAGATTTTCGTCCTCGATGTCGAGCAAGCCCTGCGCGTGCGGACCGGGGAAACCAACGAAGAGGCGCTTTAAGCGCGCTCACTCACAATCATTCGAGGACTGACAATGAACCTGATGAAATCTCTCATCCCTGCCGCCGCGATTGTCGCGTTGCCGCAGATGGGTCTTGCGCAAGAGGCCGCTACCGGCGAGCCCGCGCAACACACCCAATACATCTTCACCACGCTGCTGTTCCTGATGGGCGGCTTTCTGGTGTTCTTTATGGCCGCAGGCTTTGCCATGCTCGAAGGTGGGCTGGTGCGGTCCAAGAACGTTGCTATGCAGATGACCAAGAACATCGCCCTGTTTTCCATTGCTGCAATCATGTACTGGCTGATCGGTTTCAACCTGATGTACCCCGGTGATGGCTGGACCATTTCAGGCTGGCTGGGTCCGTTCTTCTCGACAACCGTGCTTGATCCAGTGGGCGTTGGCGCAGATGCAGCAGCACTTGACTACGCCTCAATCGGTTCGGATTTCTTCTTCCAACTGGTCTTTGTCGCCGCAACCGCCTCGATCGTGTCCGGAGCAGTCGCTGAACGGATCAAGCTTTGGCCTTTCCTTGCCTTCGTTGTTGTTCTGACCGGCATCATGTACCCGATATCGGGCTCGTGGCAGTGGGGCGGTGGCTGGTTGTCCGAAGCTGGTTTCTCGGACTTCGCGGGTTCGACCATCGTGCACTCGGTCGGTGGCTGGGCAGCTCTGGCAGGTGCCCTCATCCTTGGGCCGCGTATTGGCAAGTACAAGGACGGCAAAGTGCACCCGATGCCCGGTTCGAACCTGGCGCTTGCTACCTTGGGTACCTTCATCCTGTGGCTGGGTTGGTTCGGCTTCAACGGTGGCTCGCAGCTGGCCATGGGCACCGTAGGAGATGTCTCGGACGTATCGCGCATCTTTGCCAACACCAACATGGCTGCTGCATCCGGCGCGGTTGCTGCCTTGATCCTGACGCAGCTGCTGTACAAAAAGCCTGACCTTACCATGGTGCTAAACGGCGCGCTGGCCGGTCTGGTTTCGATCACCGCTGAACCCCTGGCCCCAACCCTGTTCGGCGCCCTATGGATCGGTGCCGTAGGTGGCATCATCGTGGTCTTCGCGGTTCCGATGCTAGACAAGTTCAAGATCGACGATGTTGTGGGCGCTATCCCGGTTCACCTGTTCGCCGGCATCTGGGGCACGATCGCCGTGATCTTCTATGGCGAGGCCAGCCTGATCACGCAGCTGATTGGTATCATCGCCTACGGTGTATTCACCTTTGTCGCCGCTCTGATCCTGTGGACCTTACTGAAAGCCACTGTCGGTATCCGCGTCAGCGAAGAAGATGAGATCAACGGTCTCGACATGGCTGAGCTTGGTATGGAGGCCTATCCGGAGTTCTCCAAAGGTTAATAGCCAACCCCACACAAACAAAAAACCCGGGCGTTCGCGCCCGGGTTTTCTCAATTTTGCGATGTTGTTCAGACACCAACATCAATAATCGCCTGAGCCAGAATCGGCACGGTCGTCGCATTCAATCCCGCGATATTCAGTCGGCTATCACCAACCATATAGATACCATGATCCGCGCGCAGCTTCTCGACCAGCTCAGGGGCAGCGCCCAGCCGCGAAAACATTCCTCGGTGTTGCGCGATAAACCCGAACCGATCCGATCCGCTGAGGCGCTGCAACTCGTCTGCCAGTTGTTGACGCAAGCCCAGCATCGACAAGCGAACTTCTTCCAGCTCGGCTGCCCAATCGGCACGTAGAGCTTCATCATTCAGGATCGTAGTTACAACGCGCGCGCCATGATCGGGTGGGAAAGAGTAGTTTTGGCGATTCAGAAACGCCAACGAGGATTGGTTCAACGCCGTCTGAGCCGGATCATCACTGATAGCCATCAGCAGACCGGTACGTTCGCGATAGACGCCAAAGTTCTTCGAGCAGGACGCCGCGATGAGGCAGCGTTTCACGGAAGAAGCCACCAGACGCGTCGCCTGCGCATCTTCCTCAAGACCATCGCCAAAGCCTTGATAGGCGATGTCGATCATCGCCACGAGACCGCGTTCGTTGATCAGGTTCACGACTTCCTGCCACTGCACCATGTTCAGGTTGGCACCCGTTGGGTTGTGGCAGCAGCCGTGTAGCAGAATGACGTCGCCCGCATTTGCCGTTTTCAGATCTTCGATCATGCCATCGAAATCAACACCACGGGTTTCGCTGTCAAAATAGCGGTATTCGGCGGTTTCAATCCCCAGATAACGCAGGATCGACGGATGGTTCGGCCATGTGGGGTTCGACAGGAAGACACGGGCCGACGGATTAGCCATGCGGATCAGTTCAAACGCCTGACGACAAGCCCCGGTTCCGCCGGGGGTCGCCACGGCAGCAATATTGCCACGTGGCACGGTGTCCCCAAGGATCAGCCCGATCATCGCGTCTGCATAAGCCGGATCGCCCGCCAACCCGGTATAGGCCTTGCTTTCTTGCTCTTCGAGAATTCGCTTTTCGGCAGCCTTCACTGCACGCATCACCGGTGTGACACCTTCGGCGTTCTTGTACACACCGACACCCAGATCGATCTTTTGATCACGTGGGTCTTCGCGGTACATCTGCATCAGCGCCAGAATCTTGTCGGCGGGTTGCGGTTTGAGGTTCTCGAACATCAGTTCTCTCCGGTTGCGACGGGCAGGGTCGGGAAGGCACCCCATTCAGCCCAGGAGCCGTCATAAAGCGAGTGGTCTTTCTTGCCCATGCGCTCGAGCGCAAGGCTGAGGATCGCTGCGGTCACGCCCGACCCACAGGACGTGATCGCGGGTTTCGACAGGTCCACACCTGCAGCTTCGAATATTGCACGACAGTCTTCGGGTGACTTCATCGTGCCGTTTTTGTTCAGCAACATTCCAAATGGCACATTGCGAGAACCGGGGATATGGCCCGAACGCAATCCTTCGCGTGGCTCAGCCTCGGCACCAGCGAAACGCGATGCCGAACGGGCATCGATGATCTCGTGATCATGCAGTTTGGCAGCCGCAGAAACCTGCGTAACATCACGAACCAGATGGTTCTGCACCCGCACAGTCATGTGACGGTCGCGAATGACAGGAGGTAGGTCCTCAATCTCTCGACCTTCGGCCTGCCATTTGGGCAACCCACCATCCAGAACGGCGATGTTTTCCTGCCCCATCAGACGGAACATCCACCAGACCCGTGCTGCCGACATCAGACCAGCGCCATCATAAACCACTACCTGATGGCCATCACCCACTCCCATCGCCCGCAAGCGCGACATGAATTTCTCGACCGGAGGTGCCATGTGCGGCAGATCCGAACGATGATCGGAAATCTCATCAATATCGAAAAAACGTGCACCAGGAATGTGGCCCGCGTCATACTCTGCCTTGGCGTCGCGGGCTTGCTGCGGCAGGTACCACGACCCATCCAGTATCCGTAGATCCGGATCCTTGATATGAGCGGCAAGCCACTCGGTAGAAACGAGGGTTTTTGGATCGTCCTGCATCAAAGCCTCCCCTAAGCGAGCTTGGGTTTTCCCTATACTCGGCGCGATGCGGGTTCAAGGCTGGATAGCGCTAGCGCTTCGGTAGCATTGGATTTAACCCGCCCGGCGCAGGCGAAAGTGCTGAATGATCCCGATCACGCTGATGATGATCCAGAAGCCTTCGATCAGCATCGATGCCAGATTGAAGTTCTGCATCAGCGAAAACACGATCAGAACCGAACCGATCAGGTTCACCACCGGAAAGCCCAGATCGTCTGAATTCATCATGCGCATCTGGGTGGCAAAATAAGCTACAACCACGATCAATGCCCCGAAGGAGCCGATCGCATCGACGAATGTCAGGCTGTCAAAGAATGCAGTCACGGTGGTTCGATCCTACTCTAGATTTTCGACCAATTGGGAGTAGTGGTGCATGTTCAGGAACGCCGCCCCCTGATCACCAGCGCGGTATCCATGCGGCAAATCAGCAGCGAAGCGCAATCCCTGCCCAGCTTGCAGCGGAATCCATGTGTCCTCGCGCAGAATTTCCAATACTCCGCTGAGCACAAAGACCTCTTCGGTCACCCCCGCCGCGTGGGCTGGTGACTCATGGCTTTGGTTCGGGGACAGCTCAACATGAAATGTCTCGGCTCCCAATGCCGGATCAAAGGGAAAGACAATCTTGACCTCGATACTTCCCGGAAATGTTACGGTACTGAACACATCGGTATCTGCCGTGTCGCGCATTGCGGCGGTGCCGATCAAAGCACTCAGCGGCAATTGGAAGCCCTTCGCGATCTTCCACAAGGTCGCGATGGTCGGGCTTGATTCGCCGCGCTCGATCTGACCCAACATGGCTTTACTAACCCCGGTCAGTTCGGCCACTTTAGACAGGCTTAACCCCGATGCAGCGCGAACATCCCTTAGTTTCAGCGTTAACTCGTCTGATTCCATATCCAAGCCTTGCGATTTGCCTTGTGCGTTATAACGTACATATGATACGTGCGCTATAACGTACACACCCAATATCGCAGCTTGGGCAATAGGGAAACAGCATCATGCCAATGTACCGATCCAGAACCTCCACCCATGGCCGCAACATGGCCGGCGCCCGTGGCCTATGGCGCGCCACCGGAATGGGCGACGACGATTTTGGCAAGCCAATCATAGCGATCGTCAACTCGTTCACTCAATTTGTACCTGGCCACGTGCACCTGAAAGATTTGGGCCAGATGGTCGCGCGCGAGGTTGAGGCCGCAGGAGGCGTCGCTAAAGAGTTCAACACCATCGCGGTGGATGACGGGATCGCCATGGGACATGACGGGATGCTGTATTCCCTGCCCTCGCGCGAGGTGATCGCAGATTCGGTAGAATACATGGTTAACGCCCATTGCGCGGATGCGATGGTCTGCATCTCGAACTGCGACAAGATCACACCCGGAATGCTGATGGCTGCCATGCGTCTGAACATCCCGGCAATCTTCGTCTCTGGTGGTCCGATGGAAGCCGGCAAAATCGACATCGCCGACCTAGACGCCAAGAAGATCGACCTTGTGGATGCGATGGTCGCTGCTGCTGACGACAAGTTCACTGACGAACAGGTCCAGCATATCGAAGAGAACGCCTGCCCGACCTGCGGTTCGTGCTCGGGCATGTTCACCGCAAACTCGATGAACTGTCTGGCCGAAGCGCTGGGGCTGGCCCTGCCGGGCAACGGCTCGACGCTTGCTACGCACGCGGACCGCAAAGAGCTGTTTCTCGAGGCTGGTCGCCGGATCGTCGAGATCACCAAACGACACTATGATTTGGACGAAAAAGGCTTCTTGCCGCGCGAGATTGCGACGTTTGATGCCTTTGAAAATGCCATGAGCCTCGACATCGCAATGGGTGGCTCGACCAATACCGTGCTGCACCTGCTGGCCATCGCGCATGAGGGTGAAGTTCACTTCACCATGTCCGACATGGATCGGCTCAGCCGCCAAGTGCCCTGTCTGTGCAAGGTCGCGCCAAATATCGAAAATGTGCATTTGGAAGACGTCCACCGCGCCGGTGGCATCTTCTCTATCCTCGGCGAACTCAGCCGCGCGGGTCTGTTGCACGAGCACTGCCATACGGTGCATTCGGGTACGATGGGTGAAGCGATTGCCAACTGGGATATCAAGATCGCCAATAACCCGAAGGCGCAGGATCTGTTCAAGGCCGCGCCCGGAGGCGTGCGCACCACGCAGGCCTTCAGCCAATCAAACCGGTTCAAAGAGCTTGATACCGACCGTGAAGGCGGCGTTATCCGCTCGAAAGAACACGCGTTCAGTCAGGATGGCGGTCTGGCTGTGTTGTTCGGGAACATCGCGCGCGACGGCTGCATCGTTAAGACGGCAGGTGTTGATGAGAATATCCTGAAATTCACCGGCTCTGCTTATGTTTGCGAAAGCCAGGATCAGGCAGTGAACGATATTCTGACCGGTAAGGTCAAAGAGGGGGACGTGGTGGTTATCCGTTACGAAGGTCCACGCGGAGGTCCGGGCATGCAAGAAATGCTGTATCCGACTTCGTACCTGAAATCCAAAGGTCTGGGTAAAGCCTGTGCTTTGCTGACCGATGGGCGTTTCTCGGGTGGAACCTCGGGGCTGTCGATCGGCCATGTCTCACCAGAAGCCGCTGAAGGTGGCGAGATCGGTCTGGTACATACTGGCGACAAGATCGAAATAGACATCCCCAACCGCACAATTCATTTGGCAGTCTCTGACGAGGAGCTCGCGGCCCGGCGCGAGGAACAGGACGAAAAAGGCTGGCACCCCGCCAACCCACGCAAACGCAAGGTATCAACCGCCCTCAAAGCCTATGCAAAACTGGCAACCAGTGCCGCAAAAGGTGCAGTACGCCAGGTTTGACCTAGTTCAAACGGAAGTGCTTCCGCGCCCGTAGCGGAACATCGGCTGCGCCGATAGCGCTTGCGGACTTGGGCCCGGCACCGCGCCATGCGCGGCGCCGGGCTCAACCAGAGGAGACGTCTTGTCAGAGACGTTGACGACGGGCGGGAGCCTTCTGATTTAGCTCAGTCACCCAGTTTTGCGTGAATCTCGTCCAAATCGATTTCACCGATTGGCATCTTGTTCGCGGGATTCTCGAAATCGTATTTGAACAGCTCGAAATCCTGCTTGTAGATTTCATAGACCAAGTGCATGGACAGATCGTCAAAATAGTCCTCGACCGGATGCGCACGCTTTGGCCCATGGCCTTCAGATTCATTGAAGCGTGGAATTTCGGACAGAGTCACCCTATGCGCTGTGTCCAGGTGATCCAGAACATCCTGCATTCCATCATTGAACTTCTCGGTCCAGAAAATGCGATCATATCGGCCACCATTAGCGATCAACGTTGAGACATGACCGGACATGGCGGACCAATGAATGTCTGGATCCATCGGGCGTCGCCAGCGGATCGTATCGCGCGCAAACAGTAGAAACCTGCGGAAACTGGCGATTTGGTCAAACTCACCTTTGCCATCCTCACCGCCAACCTCAATCCCGTAGTTGTAAATCAACGTCGGCACCAGATTTCCGCGATAGCGTTTACCGTTCCGCTGAATACCGCAAATCTTGTCGAAGAACGAACTTAGGATGCGCGTATACGGATTGCGCACACAGGTAAAAGTGTATGACCCATGTGACTGAACATTCCGCGCAATTGGGTCCTGACTGGCATTAAAAGCCCACTTATGCATCCCATCATTGGCGTCGTGAATATCGCCATCAAAAAACCGGCCATGATCAGAGAAATACATGATCTGCCCAATGGTCGAGCAAGCACATTTTGGCACGACACGATAGACCATGCTCTGACTTTCGGTCATCCATGTACCGGGAAAACCCATCTGCTGTGCCTCCTTAGCCAGTTATCGTATTGATACTCCGGCATATTGGCTCAAAGAACCAAAAATATTCTGTTTATTCAATCGCTCATCCTCAGTATCACGGTTGCAAACGGCAGAAACGGGGAAATACGAATATAGAATGGCAAAGATTGCCTTTATCTTGTTATGTCACAAAGATCCGGACGCGATCATCGCGCAGGCCGGTCAGCTGACGGCTGCCGGTGATTGCATGGCGATCCATTTTGATGCCCGTGCCAGCGACACAGATTATGCGCGAATCCGCGAAGCCCTAAGCGACAACCCTAATGTCACCTTTTCGAAGAAGCGCATTAAATGCGGATGGGGTGAATGGTCCCTGGTACAGGCTACGCTGCATGCGCTTCAGTCGGCTGTAGAGCACTTCCCCAGGGCCACCCATTTCTACATGCTGTCTGGCGATTGCATGGCCATCAAGACCGCTGAATATGTGCACGGTTTCCTTGATGATCGCGATGTGGATTTCATCGAGAGCCACGATTTTTTCGCAAGCAACTGGATCAAGACCGGGATGAAAGAAGACCGGCTGATCTATCGCCATTACTTTAACGAACGTAATCAACCGCGCCTCTTCTACACCGCTTACGAGATGCAAAAACGGTTTGGCCTCACTCGCGACATACCGTCAGACCTTCAGATCATGATTGGCAGCCAATGGTGGTGTCTTCGCCGTCGTACTGTCGAGATGATTCTCGAATTCCTGCAACAACGCCCGGACGTGCTTCGGTTCTTCAAGACAACGTGGATTCCGGATGAGACATTCTTTCAAACTCTCGTTCGCCATCTGATACCGAAGCACGAGATCGAGAACCGAACGCTGACATTTCTGATGTTCTCCGATTACGGCATGCCCGTTAGTTTCTACAACGATCACTATGACATGCTGCTGGGTCAGGATTACCTCTTCGCACGCAAGATCAGCCCCGAAGCCCATGAGCTCAAGGAACGGTTAGGGCAGTTATATGCCAGCGAAGGGGTCGCGTTTGGTATTTCTGGGGAAGGGCGCAAACTGTATCATTTCTTGACCAGCCGTGGACGCGTCGGACGACGGTACACACAACGGTTCTGGGAAGCGGGAAACACCCTGGGACCCGATCGCGAAATATACTTGATTGTCTGCAAAAAATGGCACGTTGCCAAACGATTGGTTGACCAGATTGCCTCGGAAACCAGCATTCCCTGTATTGAATACATATACGATGAGCAAGACACTCCGCTTCCCGATCTAGGTGGCATCGAGACGACATTGACCAAACGCTCCCGACATCGTCGCGCAGTCGCGAAATTGCTGTTCGAACATTTCGACGGCGACAAACTGATCTTATGCGTTGATCCTGCGAACTTAGACGTCATTCAGGACTTTGGTGGGGATCAAGTCCAGACGC
Organism: Ruegeria sp. AN6; assembly: GCF_056540425.1. Lineage (NCBI taxonomy): Bacteria > Pseudomonadati > Pseudomonadota > Alphaproteobacteria > Rhodobacterales > Roseobacteraceae > Ruegeria > Ruegeria sp. AN6. The sequence continues at coordinate 6,333 of NZ_JBQFWR010000013.1, read as the reverse complement.
GTGTTCTGGAAATCGAATGCGATTATTCCGACGAATACCTTGCTGGTCACGCCTTGCGTGTCGGGTTGGCTGGTCAGAACAGCTCGGCCGAGTCAATGGCGCGATTGCTTCCGACGTTGCGGAACGCACTTGCCTATGAATCTGAGCAGATCCGCTACTCCAAAAACAATGGTTTGTTTCATTTGCGCGAAACTGCTGATCGCTTGGTCAACGAAGAGGCAATAGCCGAGTTTCTGAACCTAACGGAGGCCCAGGCCAAATCGATTATGCATTTGGATTACCTTTTCGCGGATTGATATCCGGCGGCGTACATAAACTCCGCCGGATATGCTAATGATCGAGACCCGCCAGTCAGATGTCGAATTTGACACCCTGCGCCAACGGCAACTCGGCTGAGTAGTTCACCGTGTTGGTCTGACGGCGCATATAGGCTTTCCAGGCGTCCGAACCACTTTCGCGCCCACCACCAGTTTCCTTTTCACCGCCAAACGCGCCTCCGATCTCGGCACCGGACGGGCCGATATTGACGTTTGCAATGCCACAATCCGAGCCAGCTGCGGTCAGGAACTGTTCCGCCTCACGCATGTTCAACGTGAAAACACAGGATGACAGGCCTTGGGGCACATCGTTTTGGATCTCGATCGCCTCGGCGAAATCATCATAACCGATGACATACAGGATTGGAGCAAAGGTTTCTGTCTTCACAGTTGCTGTCTGGCTGGGCATTTCAACAATGGCGGGTTCCATGTAGACGCCACCAGGCATTCCCTCGGTTACTCGCTTGCCACCAAAGACCGTTCCACCCTCGGCTTCCGCCCTCCTAAGCGCTCCGGTCATTGCGTCGCCGGAGGCTTTATCGACAAGCGGACCTATCAATGTCCCTTCCGCCAGCGGGTCGCCAATTGGAAGGCCCGAGTAAGCTTTCTTGAGGCGCGCAACAAGCTCTTCACGGATCGAGTTGTGCACGATCAGACGGCGTAGCGTGGTGCAGCGTTGACCCGCCGTCCCGACAGCTGAAAACACGATCGCCCGGACCGCCATTTCCAGATCGGCCGAGGGACCGACGATCATCGCATTGTTGCCACCGAGCTCCAGAATGCATTTACCAAAGCGCTGCGCCACGATCGGAGCAACCGCACGGCCCATCCGGGTGGAGCCGGTGGCCGAGATTACCGGCACATCCTCGCTCGCGACCAGAGCTTCACCCAGCGCGGCACCTCCGATCAGGGTCTGCAGCAGGCCGTCAGGCGCATCCCCGAAGCGGGCCAATGCGCGCTCGAAGATTTTCTGACAGGCCATCGCGGTCAGAGGTGTTTTCTCCGAAGGCTTCCAGATCACGGGATCGCCACACACCAACGCCAACGCCGCATTCCATGACCAGACCGCAACCGGGAAGTTGAAGGCCGAGATCACACCCACTGGTCCTGCAGGATGCCAAGTTTCCATCATCCGATGGCCGGGTCGTTCCGATGCAATGGTCAGACCATATAGTTGACGTGACAGGCCCACGGCAAAGTCGCAGATATCGATCATCTCCTGCACTTCGCCCAGCCCTTCCGAGGTGATCTTGCCAGCTTCCCAACTGACCAGCGCGCCCAGATCATCTTTGGCCGCACGCAACTCTTCGCCCAGAAGGCGGATCAGTTCTCCGCGGCGCGGGGCAGGCACAACCCGCCATGCTTTGAACGCTTCCTTCGAGCGCGCAAATATGCAGTTCATCTCGGACAGAGGCGTTTCGTGCACTTCAGCCAGCACACTTCCATCAATTGGAGAAGTCACGCGCAGCGATCCACCAGTCAGCTCTGCCGCCGTCAGGTCCAGTTTCGCAAGAGTAGCTTCAGCAGTCATTACAACATCTTTCATATCTCAGGCCGCCTTGTTCTGTTCGGTGACATCGCCGGCGCGATAGAGCCGACCAAATTCTGTGTTCAGGAAATCGGCAAGCTTTACCTGCTCCTGCCGGACAAAACCCTTGGACGGCAAAGCACCCGTCCGCATCAGATCGACGACACCCAGCACACCTGCTGCGGTGGTGATCTGAATCGCACTCCAGATTTGCCCATCAATTGTGCGGGCAAAGGATTTGTTGATCAGGGACTTCTCGCGCAGGGAACCATCAATCATTCCCTTGGCAGTGCAATAGACCAGCACTACATCCTGATCGGTGCGCGGCAGAGCGGTTTCAAAGATCTCTTTCAACAGATCGCGCCGACGCTCTAATCCCAAATCACTTAGCAACAATCGAAGAATATCCCGATGTCCCGGATATCGGATCGACCGATAGGACACAGCCCGCGCTTTACCTTCAAGCGTTTCGGGCAGCGTGCCCAGCCCACCGGACGTGTTGAAGCATTCATACTCCACACCATCATGGCCGATCAGTTCATAATCTTCGAGTGGCGCTGTCTTAACCCGCTCGCCGTTCACAATGGCATCGCAAGGGTTACAATACTCATTTATCAATCCGTCAGTGGACCACGTCAGGTTATATTTCAATGCATTGGTCGGAAACAGCGGCAGTGCCCCAACCCGCATATGTAAGCTTTCCAACTCATCGAATTCCGAAGCCAGCGCGGCGCCAGCGATACCGACAAATCCGGGTGCCAATCCGCATTGCGGCATGAATGCTGTGTCACTGTTCTGCGAAAGTTGGCGTACCGCATTGGTCGCTTCAACATCTTCTGTCAGATCAAAGTAATGGGCTCCGACTGCTTTTGCTGCACCGGCAATTGCTGGCGTCAGGAAAAATGGAGCTGCCGAAATAACAGCATCAAACCCCCTGAGCCCCCGTTCGAGGCTTGCACTGTCACGGGCATCGATCTGCCGCGTTGAAATCCCGCGCTTGTTGAATATAGACAATGCCGAGAGATCATGATCGGCAACAGTTACCGAGTAATGCGCCGAGGATTTCAACAAGGTCGCGATCATCTGACCGATCTTCCCCGCCCCGACTACGCAAATATTCCAGCTCAAAACGCGCCTCCATACTGTATTTCTTTCGATTATGAGGGGCGAATTGTTCGGAATGCAGATCATGTCTTGACGAAATGAGGCAGATATCCGTCATATCGTCATATGTTATGTCAATTTGCTGGACTACATCTTCAAATTCGCCCTCAAATATTGTCGAATTCACAATCGTTTCAGCGATCCTTTGAAGTGAGAGTGCTATCAGGTATGAGAGGACCATTGTCGGCTACACAACGCAGACAAACGCGGTTCGCCCAAGCATATAGGTGCCCTTCAATGAGATCTCTCCGTGTCCTGCTTACCTGTTTCGCATGCCTGCTCTCATGCGGAGCTCTGGCGCAATCCGCTGAGGCACCTGCCGCTGAGATTTCTCTGGAGCTCAATGCCTTGGGAGACGTTAGTGGTGCCTGTAGATTAACCTTCCTGGTGACCAACCAATCCGGAACCAGCATCGATGAGGCAATATTCGAGACGGTGATATTCGACAATGAAGGGAGTGTCGTGACCCTTTCACTTTTTGATTTTCGAGACTTACCCTTGGATCGCCCGCGTGTCCGTCAGTTTGACCTGCCAGGGATGTCTTGCGCGTCTGTTGGGCGAGCATTGATCAATGGCGCGAGTTCATGCGTGATAAACGGATCTCAGAGCGACGTCTGTCAATCGACCTTAACGCTCAGCAGCCGAGTTGAAGTGGAGTTACTTGGATGAATATTCTCTCTTCTCTTCGGGAAATCCTGGCCCTTGGTGGGCCCGTAGTAGCCATTCTTATTGTCATGTCGGTGCTGACGGTGGCGGTCAGTATATACAAGCTGTGGCAGTTCGCAGCCTGTGGCGTGGGACGGCACAAGGTGCTGTCACAAGCGCTGCAAGCCTGGGATGCCGGGGATCGGCCCGAGGCACGCACACGCCTCGCACAGAGCAGCAGCTATCTTGCACCGCTTGTCGAAGCCGCAATGGACGCGCCGGACACTCCAGATCTGGACGCCCGGTTGGATGCCGAAGCCGGGCTGGCACTGGCCGGGTTGGAACGGGGGTTTCGACTTTTGGACACGGTTGCCCAGCTTGCGCCTCTGCTCGGGCTGTTCGGGACAGTTTTGGGAATGATCAATGCGTTTCAAAGCCTTCAGTCGGCCGGGTCTTCTGTCGATCCTTCATTGCTGGCAGGCGGCATCTGGGTTGCCCTGGTAACCACAGCTGTTGGCCTTGCGGTGGCGATGCCAACCTCGATGGTCTTGTCCTGGTTTGAAAGCCGAACCGCGCGCGAACGCGTATTTGCGGACAAAGCACTACGCACGGTTCTGGTCCCAAACCATTCGAACCAGCCCGCCACCGGCGCGACCGAGATTCTGAACGCTGAACATGCGTAACACGGCACCCTTTGTCAGACGACCGATGTCGATGACGCCGCTCATCGATGTCATCTTCTTGCTGTTGCTGTTCTTCATGTTGTCTTCAACCTTCTCAAAATTCGCGGAGATCGAAATCAGCAGCGCAACCTCAGGCGCATCAGAATCGGCTGAGCCCGTCGAGCGAATTTTCATCCAGATCGGTACCGAGCGGGTGACTTTGAATGGCGAAACACTGACGCTGGATGAACTGTCTACGCGGATTGGGGCCGGTCAGGCTCTGGTAAGCCTTGATGCGGATACGTCCGCCCAACGACTTGTAGATTTGCTGGTTATTTTGCGTGGCCGCGATGGCTTGACCGTCACGGTGTTGGAGTAGACCGATGATCCGCTTTGGTCGCCCAAGCCGAAAACGAGACTCGACCATCCCTCTGATCAACGTCGTCTTTCTGATGCTGATCTTCTTTCTGATTGCAGGCACCCTGGCACCACCGCTTGATCCCGAGCTTCAGCTTGTCGACACATCGGAACTGGAAGGCCGCGACCCTCCCGATGCGCTTGTCTTGAACGCTGATGGCATCCTCAGCTTTCGCGGAGTGCAAACCGACCCTGAGGCTTTCATGTCCAGCCATGATGACGGACCAGTCAGGATAGTCCCCGACCGCAATGTTTCAGGCCAACGGTTGATGGAAGTAACCGGTGCCCTTCGACGGTATGGCGCGCCGTCTGTGTTCCTCGTGACCCAGCAGGCGTTAAAATGATCCGGAAGTCAGCAGCCGTCGCTGCGTTGGCGGGTGCGCTTTCGCTTGTCCTGCACATCCTTGGGATCAGTTTCTACGGACCCAGTCTGCCACAATTGCGATCCAAGGGGGAATCGGTCAGCTTGATCGAGCTTGGCAACACATTCGAAGAATTCACCGAAGACACAACGGACCCGGTGCAACCGGAATCTGCTGAAACACCCGAGCCTCCGGTTGAAGACACTATTAGGCCCGATACTGCCGACATCCCGATCAGCGAAACACTCGTCGCCTCCCCCGATCCTCAGCAGGTATCTTCACCCGATGTCGGAGCGCCCGTCGCCCCACAATCAGAATTGCAGGAAGGGGTGCCGACCGAACCGGTCGCCCCGTCCAGCGCCGAACCAGCCGCAGACGCTGTGACTACCGCAACACCCCCGGCGCCCGAGCGCTTGGCAGCGCTACCACCCACAGACGCCCCAACTGCTCCGGTCCCTGCACTGGAGAGTGCGGCAGTCGAACCGGAAATCCCAAGTTCCGTCGATGAGCCAACAACAGAGCTGCCGGAAGAACAAACCGGGGCTTCCGATCAGGCTGTATCTGTCTCCAAGCGTCCCCGCCTTCCGGACAGAAGGCCCGCAACGGATACTCCAAAATCGCTCGATGGATTCAGTAACTTCGACAATTTGCGCAACCCTTCGCAGACAGTAGAGTCGCCCTTAAGCCTGTATCAAAAAGAAGGGGCTGACCCGTTCCGAACCAGCAGTGGCAGAAATCAATCCTCAGGCCGCGGCGCAGGAAACTCCGATACTACAAACTATGCCGGACAGGTTCTGGTCCATCTAAATCAAACACCCGTCGTCTATGTCCCAGTCCGAGGATTTGCGCAGGTATTCTTCGAAATTAATCCTGATGGATCACTGGCTTGGGTCGACATCGTCGACAGCTCAGGCTCACCCGAGATCGAGCGCGCCGCCAGAGATCAAGTCATCCGCGCCGCCCCATTTCCTCGCCCACCAAGCGGTTCAAGCCGCAGGCTATCATTCTATTACCAGAATAGTTGAGATCAGAGACAGCGGCTCAGTTGCATAGCTATTCGTTAACCCCACGAGACTTATAGCTTGGAGTGCTTTAAACAACTGAACCGCGTGATCAAAAATAGTCTGAACGGGTTGTTTGGAATTTGGTTTTGGGAGTAGGATTTGAACCTCTGACCTTCAGGTTATGAGCCTGACGAGGTGAAGAGGTCAAGCAATTGAACCGTGTGATCAATTGTA